>JAGWZH010000160.1 GCA_018971945.1 Alphaproteobacteria bacterium
TATAACACTAATAGTATGATTTTTGCGCCCAAAGGAGCCGAGCCATGACCACAGTCCGAAAGACCATTACCCTCACCGATACGCAGAATGACTGGATCAAGGCGCAGATCGACAGCGGCGCTTACACGAACGACAGCGAGGTGCTGCGCGATCTCATCCGAAAGGCGCAGCAGGAAAGCGCTGAGATTGAAGCCATCCGCGCGGCGCTGATCGAAGGCGAGAAGAGCGGCGTGAGCGCTCGCAGCCCCGAGGACATTCGAGCAGCCGTGAAGAAGCGGAAATCCCTGAATGGCTGATCGCCGCTATCACCTCAGCGAGGCTGCGGATGCGGACCTTGAGCGCCTCTATGAATGGGGCATCAACCGCTTCGGGATGAATGCTGCGGACCAGTATTATGATGGACTGATTGCACGGTTCGAGAACATCGCCGAGAGCCCGCTGCTCTGGCCAGCGGTCGATCACATCCGCGCGGGCTATCGACGTTCCGTCTATGTCGCGCACTCCATCTACTATCGCATCGAAGCGACCGGCGTACTGATCGCGCGCATCCTCGGACGCGAAAACCCAGCGACCAGCTTGCCGGAAGGCTAGATGGGGTAATGGGCCCGGTCGAGATCAATCTGGCGGTTGCCGGTGAGGTTGGTCGTCCCTCAAACTGATGGTTTCAGTACGGCGTCATGCTTTCGCATGCGCCAAGCATCAGAAGGGACGACCATGGAACAGTATGCCGGATTGGACGTGTCTTTGGAACAGACAAGCGTGTGCGTTGTGGATGGCGCCGGGCGGATTTTGCGGGAGGCGAAGGTCACCAGCGAGCCTGAGGCGCTGATGGCGTGGTTTGCCGAGCACGGCGTGTCGATGACGCGGATCGGCCTTGAAGCCGGCCCCCTGTCGCAGTGGCTGTTCGCAGCGATGGAGAAGGCGGGCCTGCCAGTCTCGCTTCTGGAGACCCGCCATGTCCGCTCGGCCTTCAAGGCAATGACAGTCAAGACGGACCGGAAGGATGCTCTGGGTATCGCGCATCTGATGCGGATGGGATGGTTCCGGCCTGTTCACTGCAAATCGCTGGCGGCCCAGGAGGTGCGCGCCCTGCTGACAGCCCGCAAGCTTCTGTTGAGCAAGCGCCTGGACATCGAATCCAGCCTTCGCGGCGTGCTGCGGGGGTTCGGCCTGAAGGTTGGTTCCACAACGCCCAAAACCTTCGCCGGCCGGGTGCGTGAACTCACTAAAGGTCAGGCGACGCTTGAAGCCATTGCAGAAGCGATGCTGAAGGCCCGCGATGCGTTGATCAAGGAGTGCAAAGGACTTGAGAGCCGCCTTCTGAAGCAGTCGCGGCGCGATGAACGGGTCCGGCTGTTGATGACCACGCCTGGCGTTGGCGCCCTGACGGCGCTGACCTTCGCCGCCGCCATTGATGATGCGGGTCGCTTCAGCTCCTCGCGCATGGTTGGCGCGCATTTCGGTTTGACGCCCAGAAAGTACCAGTCTGGGGAAACCGACGTGACAGGTAGGATCTCGAAGGTCGGCGACCATGGCGTGCGGGTCGCGCTCCATGAGGCCGCCAATGTGATCCTCACCCGTCCGGTCAAAGGCTCGACGTTGAAGAGCTGGGCCCAGGGCGTGGCCAAGCGCGCCGGCATGAAGAAGGCGAAGGTTGCGCTGGCGCGCAAGCTTGCGGTCGTCATGCATCAGCTGCTGAAGAGCGGCAAAGCCTTCTCCCTGAATGGCCTGCCGCAGGCGGCGGCCGCATAAGGACAAAACCTCAAGGAGAACGGGCACAGTAAAGGCGTTTGAAGGGGCGACATCCTGCGTCTCTTCCAACAGGGTCCCCCGCCGGGACGATGGAGCGATCAGGCCGAAAATCCGGGAGCAGCGCTTCGGCGACTGCGCATCATTAGATTGGCCGGTCGATCCTCATCAGATCCCATCATGCAGCGGCCATGCGCCGACTGCGGACAGAAGCAAAACCTCGGCGGGTCGGATCGGGGTGGAAGCAAACAAGGGGTTGACAACCCAGGGCCCATTACAGAAGCCCGCATTTCTCACCGAGGTCCATTTTTAGCATTGCTTTTCGCATTGTCGAAAGACCGTAGGCTGATGGCTGGGCGCCGCGCACGCCGTCCGGGCGCTGTCTGCATGGTGGTCGTCGCGTCCCGAAGAGGCGAGGTCGCCAGGTGACCATGTAGTCAGCAATGAATCGCCTGCTGTTACAACCCGAGCCGGCAAGCGTCAGCGCAGGTATCACGTCATCAGTGACGCCCTTGTTACACAGCTGCGAGGCCCTGCTTCAGTTCTCGCTTCCGCGTCTCCACGGCTTCGTGCTTCTGAGACTTGCGTTGAAAGCGTTATAGAATAACGTGCGGATTGGCCAAATGGTTCAGGCTCTCGGAAGGGGATGATCATGGTGATGCGCGGAATTAACGGACTTGCGAGGTTGCTGAACCCGCCCATCTTGGCAAACCGGCGTCAGTTCATGATCGGCGTCTCCGCATCTGTGGTCTTGCCCCCTCTGGCCGCTTGTCAAACGAGTGGGGAAACCTTCTCCGCCAACCCACTGCTGGTTGAATGGACAACACCGGAAGGCGCGCCTCCCTACGAGCGCATCAGCCCGGAACACTATGAACCAGCGTTCGATGTCGCCATTGCAGCCTCACGCGCGGAGTATCGCGACATCGCGGACAGCGCCGCGGCGCCGAGCTTCACCAACACCGTCGAGGCCATGGAGCGGGCAGGCCGCCTTCTGGGGCGGGTCGCACGGACTTTCTTCAACGTGGCGTCCGCGGACGCGACCCCCGCCGTCCAGCAGGTGCAGACAGCCATCGCCCCCAAACTCGCGCGGCTATCGAGTGAGACCTATCTCGATCAAGCCTTGTTCGCCCGCGTGGATGCGGTCTGGCGCCAACGCGCCGCCCTGAACCTGACCTCGGAACAAATGCGCTTGGTTGAAGAAACCCGCGACAACTTTATTCGGGCAGGCGCTGCTTTGGAGCCTCCCGCCCGCGCCCGGGTCGCCGAGATCAATGAGGCGCTCGCCCGGCTCGGCGTGGAGTTCGGGCAATGTTTGCTGGCCGACCAAACCGCCAGCCGGGTATTCTTGACCGCAGCCGAAGTCGAGGGTCTGCCCGATGACCAGCGCAACGCCGCAGCCGCTGCCGCGATTGCTGCCGGGCGAGACGGTGAATTTTCGTTTGCGGCGACCCGCTCCACCGCCGAGCCCTTCCTGACCGCCGCACCCAACCGAGAGGCGCGGGAGAAAATCTGGCGCGCCTTCGCGATGCGAGGGGATAACGGCAACGCCTATGACACGAATGCCGTCATCACCCAGATTTTGACCCTCCGCCTGGAGCGGGCTAATCTTCTCGGAGCGCCGCACCATGCCGCGTTTACCCTCGAGAACACGATGGCGAAAACGCCCGAGGCGGCGACTGATCTTCTGACGCAGGTGTTCACGCCAGGGCTTGAACGCGCCCGGGAAGAGATGCGCGACATCGCCGCCATCGCCGCCCGAGACGGGGTGTCGAACGTCGAGCCTTGGGACTGGCGCTTTTATGCTGAGCAAGTGCGTCGTGAGCGTTTCGCTCTCGATGAAGCTGCCCTGAAACAGTACCTGCCCCTCGACGGCATGGTCGCGGCGATGTTTGAACTCACAAACCGGCTCTTCGGCGTGACGATGCACGAGCGGACCGATGTTCCGGTCTACGCCTCGGGCGTGCGCGTTTGGGAGGTGGCAGAGGCGGATGGCCGCAAGATCGGCCTCTTCTATGCGGACTGGTTCGCCCGGCCTACCAAGCGGCCTGGCGCGTGGATGAACAGCCTCCGTGTGCAGAATGAATTGTTCGGTGAATTGCCGATCGTGGTGAACAATCAAAATCTTCCGCCAGTCCCAGCCGGCGAACGTGTCGTGATCTCTGTCAATGAGGCGGAAACCCTGTTCCATGAATTTGGCCATGCCCTGCATGGCCTGCTCAGCGATGTGCGCTATCCGAGCCTTGCGGGAACGGCCGTTTCGCGCGACTTTGTGGAGTTTCCGGCCCAGCTCTATGAACACTGGGTGACGCAGCCCCAAACCCTGCGCGCTTATGCCAGGAACGCTGCTGGAGAACCGATGCCCGAGGAGATGCTGCAGGCGCTGCTCAGCGCGGGCGCCTTCAACCAGGGCTTTCTTACGGTGCAACAGCTTTCGTCCGCCATCCTCGATATGCGGCTCCATTCTTTGACCGAAATCCCGGAGGGCTTTGATCCGCGCGCCTGGGAAGCGGCTCAGCTTCAAGATCTCGGCGTCCCCGAGGCGATTGGCATGCGCCATAGGCTTGCTCATTTCAGCCACATCTTCGACGGCGGCTATTCGGCTTCCTATTACGCTTATACCTGGTCTGAGGCGATGGATGCGGACGGTTTCGACGCCTTTCTCGAAACGGGGAACATCTATGACCCCGAAGTCGCGGCTCGACTGCGGCGCGAAGTGCTCGAACGGGGCAATAGTCGCGACCCCGCGGAAAGCTATATCGCCTTCCGCGGCCGCCTGCCGAATGCGAACGCTCTGCTGCGTAACCGCGGATTGAGCTGAGGCGGATCTGCTGGCGCGCGCTCTGATCGACCCTGAGCATGGGCCGTGTCGGAGGGGCAGCGGAGTATTCGCCTTGTCTGCAGCGATGGTCCGGGAGGGCGCATTCTCTCGTAACGTGGCGGCGCTGGGGTGGCTTCGCGGCGAGTAGC
The DNA here is from genome assembly GCA_018971945.1 of Alphaproteobacteria bacterium. Taxonomy (GTDB): domain Bacteria; phylum Pseudomonadota; class Alphaproteobacteria; order Caulobacterales; family Aquidulcibacteraceae; genus REEB509. The sequence continues at coordinate 4,717 of JAGWZH010000160.1, forward strand.
GGCAAGCTGTTGAAACTTGGCGTTCGGTCAGCGCGCTA
>JAGWZH010000161.1 GCA_018971945.1 Alphaproteobacteria bacterium
GGTGACCACCGACAGCGGCAAGGTGGTTCTGGATATTCCCCGCGACCGGAACGGCACCTTTGATCCGCTTCTGATCGCCAAATATCAGCGTCGCTTTCCCGAATTCGACCGCAAGATCGTGAGCATGTACGCCCGCGGCATGACGACCCGCGAGATCCAGGGTCACATCGAGGACATCTACGGCGTCGAGGCCTCACCCAGCCTGATCTCGGCGATCACTGACGCGGTGATGGAGGAGGTCACCGCCTGGCAGAACCGTCCCCTTGAGCCTTGCTACCCGATCGTCTTCATGGATGCGATCCGGGTCAATATCCGGACCGACGGGGTCGTTGCGAACAAGGCCGTCTTCGTGGCCTTGGCGGTCCTCCCGGACGGCACGCGGGACGTCCTGGGCCTGTGGTTCCAGGCCAATGAGGGAGCAAAGTTCTGGGCCAAGGTCCTCGGTGACCTGCGCAATCGGGGCGTCCAGGACATACTGATCGCCGTCGTGGACGGGCTGAAGGGCTTTCCGCAGGCCATTGAGGCAGCGTTCCCCCAGACCCGGATCCAGACATGTGTCGTCCATCTGCTGCGCCATTCCATGAACTTCGCCAGCTACAGGGACCGCAAGGCCGTCGCCGCCGCCCTCAAGGCGATCTACACGGCAGTCGATGCCGACGCAGCCGAGCTGGCCCTGGCAGAGTTCGAGGACAGCGATCTGGCCAAACGATATCCGGCGATCGCGCCAGGCTGGCGGCGGGCCTGGAATGAGGTCATCCCGTTCCTCGATTACCCGCCCGAGGTCCGCAAGCTGATCTACACCACGAATGCCATTGAGGCCTTGAACGCGAAAATCCGCCGCGCCGTTCGCACCCGGGGCCACTTCCCCAGCGACGATGCAGCCGCAAAATTGATCTATCTCGCGCTCAATGCTACCTCGTCCGAGTGGAAGCGCTCGGTCCGCGAATGGCACGCTGTCAGATCCCAGCTCACCATCATGTTCCAAGACCGCTTCCCATTGGCCTGACAAATGACGTCAGAGCGCAAAATATCTGACAGTCTCGTCGGCCCCGAGTTACGAAACACTCCGCGCGGCGTTGATTGGTCCAGGACGTCTGCATCACTTGAAGACGGCCGGCCCAATGGCCTTCATCTATCTCGACGCGCTGAGCGACGACCATGCCGCAGTCCAGCAAATCGATCTTGCCGCCGCCTGCCCGGACTTCAGCGGCGAAGCGTTGAAAACTTGGAGTGTCGATCGCGCGTGCTCCGTGCTCAGTTTGCCTCAACGGTCGCCACCGGATCCACGCATTGCAGCAGTCTTTCGCGCAATCGATGCTCAGCCAGATGCCTTCATCAATTTTGAGGACCTTGACACCTCCGTGGGTTTATCGCCGTCTCGCTGTCGCACACTCATCCGAGAGGCGTCCGGCGTTCCATTCCGCCGTTATCGGATCTGGCGGCGAATGGCCTGCATCGCCCGCCAGCTTGCAGAGGGGCGCAATTTGACGGAAGCCGCCCACTCAGCGGGTTTTGCTTCCTCAGCGCATCTGAGCACCGCCTTCAATGCGATGTTCGGGCTCACGCCTTCCGCTCTCCTGAAGGCAGGCGTGGTTTTCGATCTTGACTGAGCTTACGTCAGTAAAGGGCCCACGATGGCCGATGGGCAAACATCACAAATGGCTGCGCCGCTGGAGGTGGCCTTGCGATCAACGCGCGTCTTGACCACCTTGCCATCAAGAATGAGGCGCACGATGTTTTCCCTTGGCAAGGTCGCGCATTCAAGGCGTTCCAGTCCGTTGTCACCCTCCGCCAGGTGCGGCTGACGATGTCTTTGCCGCTCGCGCCCTTAAACAAGGTCGCGAGCGCGCGCTTCACGCCGCGCGTATTCGCGCCGGACCGATAGGCCGAAGTGATGAACGCATCCACACCACGCGTGCGCCGTTGATACGCCCTCAACGATTTGCTTTTCCATTCCGTTGTTGAGCCGTCCTCGTTGAAGAGGCGCGCGCGGCGCGGCAAGGGTCTGTTTTCCAAGCTTGGTTGTGCGTTCGCGCGAGCGGTGGCCGTGGCGATAGCCGACGCGAGCTGCGCCCGCTTCATCGGCTTTCCGCGCGAAGCGATCGCGGGCCGAAGGCCGCATGCGCCGATGGGCGCCTCGGGCCCAGGAGCTCTGGCGGCTGAAACTGGGGCCAACTTTTGCGCCCACCAAGGTGCGTGACATCGGCCCTCAGGACGTCAAGCGGTGTCGATCGGCGTGCAAAAAGGACCCGTAGCCGTGTTGTCGCGCATAATGACCTTGGCGGTGAAATGGGGCTAACGCGCAGGATGCCCGCCCGAGCACCCAGTGAAAGGCGTCCTCCGCTATCCCGAGCCCCCGCGCGAGCGCTACTTCACCGAAAAAGAACTGGCGCTAATTCTGGATGCAATCGACAGCCTGCGCTCACGGCGGGCCGTGCTGGCCTTTCACATGCTCTGTGAGACTGGCGCCCGCAGCGGCGAAGTGATGAACGCGCATGAGGGCCAGTTCGACGGGCTGGACGACAGACTGATCTGGACCGTGGCGTCGACAGGAACAAAGACCGCAAGACCGATCGCCCGTGCGCTCTCCCCCGAGCTCGCGAACCGCCTCGACACCTGGAAGCCGCTCTCCCTTGGCTTGCAGCCGGAGGACAACGACCCACAATGGCTGTTTCCCAAGTACCGTAATCCGCGCGAGCCCATAGACTCACTTTACACGGGATGGGGAGTGATCAAGAAACGCGCCAATCTACGCCACACTGATCGCACCCATGACTTGCGGCACACGGTAGCGACGATGCTGCTGGGCCGGGGGCGTACCGCTGGCGCATGTCGGCGACTACTTGGGCCACTCTACCCCGCTCACGACGCGCCGCTATGCTCACCTCGTCATCGACGGTCAGACCGAACTGAAGGACATGATGAGCGGCGCGATCCGAAGAATTCGCTCTGGGGAAAAAGCAGGACGACGTTCGCCTGAGGCAGGGGGACCATCCCAGCCGATTATCGAAGCCCATCGCTCAAGCGACGATGGATAGCGGCCGATGAACACCGCTTCGCTCGTTGATTATTGGCGACGCTCTGCTGCTGGGATTACGAAATCCGCAAAGCCTTATCGCCTCTTGTGCTTTAAGCGCCAAGCAGCACGACGAGTTTTGCTTCGGTCCGAGCGAACGGATTCACGAGGCACTCCGCCATTGAGGGGTCACGTCGTCTTGCATGCCTGCGTTCGAGCACAGTCGGCCACCGGCCCGCCTTTGGACCATGACGAGCTGCGAATGCCGTGGACGCAGAGAGCCCAATTTTCAACTCCACAATGATGCGATGGGCGCCGCCCAAAGCTTATCGCCAAACGGAATAGCGTTGCGGCCATCGTAAAGCACGACGCCCAGAGCGAACTTGTCCTTCAGCACCGCCGCCAGCTTGCGCATCGGCGCAAACGCCTCTGCTCGCACGGTGGCGCCCGCCTTCACTTCAATTGCAACGATCTGGCGACCCCAACTTTCGAGGATGAAGTCGATCTCGCCACCATCGTGATCGCGATAGTGGCATATGCTGACCCGCTCTTCGCTCCAACTTGCCTGTTTGGAAAGCTCGGCGAACACAAATGTTTCCGCGAGCGGCCCAAGGCTCGTTCGGTCCGGACCAAGCGTCTCCGGGTCGATTCGGCGCAGCGCCGCCGCCAGGCCGGCATCCAGAAAATGCAACTTCGGCGCCTTCGCCAAGCGCTTCAGTTCATTGCGAAACCATGGGTTGACGCGGCGTACGAGAAACGTCTGCTCCAGCACGCCCATGTGGCGATCAACAGTCTTGCGGTCCATGCCAAGCTGCGCGCCAATCTGGGTGAGGTTCACCATCTCGCTGCAATGCTGGGCCAATACGCCGACCAAACGCGGCATATCGCGGCGACGGTCGAGATTGGCGATATCAGCGGCGTCTTGTTCGATAAGGGCGGCGGAATAGGCCTCTAACCAGCGCCGACGCGCCCGACTGGCGCGAGCGATCGCTTCCGGAAAGCCGCCGCTCGCGATCAGGCGTGGCAGCTCGTGCGGTTCCAACGCATCGCCTTCCGGCAGCTTTCCAGCGAACGCATCAGACAGAAATGCCGAGCGGCGCCCACCGACCTCGTCGCGCGACAGGGGCAATAGCTCGAAGACTTCGATCCGGCCCGCAAGCGAGTCTTGAATTGCGGGCAATGTGCGGATGTCAGCGGAGCCGGTGATCAGAAAGCGACCCGGGGTGGGGTCCTCGTCAACCGCCAGCTTGATGGCAAGCATCAACTCGGGCACCCGCTGGACCTCGTCAATGACGGTTAACCCAGCCAAACGGCGGACGAAGCCCGTAGGATCGTCCCTGGCCGCCTTGTAGACAACCGCTTCGTCGAGACTGAGATAGGCTGCCCGTGCTCCCGCTATAGCGCGGGCCAAAGTAGACTTGCCGGATTGGCGCGGGCCCGCAATCGCGACGACCCGCGTGTCTTTCAGGGCCTCCCGAATTCGGCGCTCTATAAATCTGGGGTACATGGCAGCGTCCGAAAGGCGGGCTCCAAGCGATCAAATAAAGGGCGTCATAGAGCCACAAAACGGGCGTCATATACGCAAGAAACGGGCGCCAATCAAGCTCTGGATTTCGGTTGACGCGCGGGCGTCGCCCCTGCGGCTGAAGTAAACGAATAGCCCGCGCGGTTGCGGCGTCGAGGCACGGAGTGCGCCTCTGCGGCCTCGACCCCGCGCCTAAGGC
>JAGWZH010000162.1 GCA_018971945.1 Alphaproteobacteria bacterium
GAATTGATGATGTGATCGATCGCCTGCATCGCGAAGTTAAAGGTCATGAATTCCACAATGGGCTTCAAGCCGGCCATGGCGGCGCCGACCCCAAGGCCGGCGAAGCCATGCTCTGTAATCGGGGTGTCGACCACGCGTTTGGGGCCAAACTCGTCCAGAAGACCGCGGGACACTTTGTAAGCGCCTTGATACTGGGCCACCTCCTCACCCATGAGGAAGACGTCGGCATCACGACGCATCTCCTCGGCCATGGCCTCCCGGAGGGCGTCGCGAACGGTCAATTTGATCATCGCCGCGCCAACTGGAATCTCAGGGTCGGCTCCAGAGCGCGCAGGGGGGCTCGCGGAGGGCGCTGCGATGGGTGGGGGCGGCCTCACGGTCGCTGTCGACGAAGAGGCGGTCGATGACGGCTTCGAGGGGGATACCGAGCGGGATGCTGCCGGCCCTGTCTCGCTTTTCAATCGGGCGATCGGAGTGTTTACTTTCACCCCTTCCGAGCCCGCAGGAACCAATAGCGCCTCCAAGACACCCTCGTCGACCGCTTCGACTTCCATGGTGGCCTTATCGGTCTCGATTTCGGCGATTACCTGGCCGGCGGCGATCGTGTCGCCGGGCTGGACCAGCCATTTCGTCAGGTTCCCCTCTTCCATGGTCGGAGACAGGGCCGGCATCAGGATCTCGTTCGCCACGCGATTATTCCCCAAGGGTCACATTTTGGATGATCAACGCCGCCATCAAGAGCGTCATGGCGAAACCCAGGTCGCGGCGGGCAAGCCCCAGCATCCGCGCCGATTCCGGAGGCAATTTGGCCCGTTCGAGTTCCTGTTCGGTGATGAATAAACGTTGTTTGAGGTCGAAGGGCCCCCCATTCGCCTCTCGCCAGAGCCGCACAGCGGATCGACGTTGCAGCGCCGATTTCACAAATAGGGCCCCAAGACCTGTATAAATCACGCCAAGCAGAGCGGTTTTCCAGATCATGGTTGATCCCTTTCGTTCATCGTCGCGGTCGGTTCGGGGGCGCTCATGAAACTTCGCAAGGCTTCGTCAAAATTGAGCCTTATCGCTTCTATGGCGTCATCCCGGTTGCTCTGACCGCCTTGGGCGTGGGCATGGGCCACGTAGCGCGCCACCAGCGCCAGAAGCCTTCCCCATTTCCAGACATCCTCTCCATAGAGCTGGGGCGGAAAGACAGCCGCAAGCTCAGTCTGGTCGACGATCCAGACGCTCAAAACCTGGTCGGCGCCAGCCTTCGCTTGCGGTACGGCGGCTGGCTTGGGGAGTTCGCGGATGGACGGGTTAGTCATGGAAAGGCCTCCTCCGCGGGCGCCCGGATGCGTCAGGAATAGACGTGCTGGAGAAGTTCTTCGGCGGGGGGCTCGGGGCTTTCCTGAGCAAAAGCCGCCGCCTCCAGAACCACCGCGCGAATGTCGCGGTCGATGTCTTTAAGGTCGTCCTCGGCGATCCCTGCTTCCGCCAAAAGCCGCTTCACATGGTCGATGGGATCGTGCTGGGTCTTGACCTCTTCGACCTCCTCCTTGCTCCTGTACTTGGCAGGGTCGGACATCGAGTGGCCGCGATAGCGATATGTCTTCATCTCCAGAAGCGTTGGGCCGTTCCCGGAGCGGGCTTTGTCGAGCGCGCGGCGGCCGGCCTGCTTGACCGCCAGCACATCCATTCCGTCCACCATCTCCCCGGGGATTTCGAAACTGATCCCGCGCTTGTGCAGTTCGGTCTCCGCGCTCGCCCGTTCAACGCTGGTGCCCATGGCGTATTGGTTGTTTTCAACAATATAGACGACGGGCAGCTTCCACAGGCTGGCCATGTTGAAACTCTCATACACTTGGCCCTGGTTGGCCGCACCGTCGCCAAAATAGACGACCGCAACCTTCCCGTCGGCACGGTACTTGTTGGCGAAGGCGAGGCCGGTCCCAAGGCTGACCTGGGCGCCGACGATCCCATGTCCGCCATAAAATGCTTTCTCGGTGGAGAACATATGCATCGAGCCCCCTTTGCCTCTGGAGGAGCCGCCGACGCGGCCGGTGAGCTCGGCCATGATCTCCTTGGGATCCATGCCGCAGGCCAACATATGCCCATGATCGCGGTAGCCGGTGATGACCTGGTCGCCGTCGCGCTGGGCGGCTTGCATCCCCACGACCACCGCCTCCTGGCCGATATAAAGATGACAGAACCCGCCGATCAAACCCATGCCGTAAAGCTGTCCCGCACGTTCCTCAAAACGGCGGATCAGCAGCATCATGCGATAATAAGCGAGAAGCTCATCGCGGGAGGCGCGTTCGCTTCGACGTCCCTTATCGCCGCCCGCCATGCCCGCGCTCCTCTGTTCGCTGAAAATCCTAGCCTAAGCGGCCCCGGCGTTGGCGTCCAGCCGCACTCCTGCGGTGCATAGCTGACCTACGGACTTGCGCGGACAAAGAGGATTTCCTGGCTGCGCGCTGCGCCCAAGGATAGGCGCGCGCGTTCGTCGACATAATCGGCGTCAGCCACGCCCTGGAGCCGGGCCACCCGGTCCTGCAGGCCTTCGCGCGCGTCTGAGAGACGCTCAAAATCATGTTGCAGACGTGCTTCTTGCGCCTGCAACTCCACAAAGGCGAGGAGCCCATGCTGGCCCATCACCGCGTGCACGCCCAAATAGACGATCCCCGCCGCGAGCCCGAGGCTCACCGCCAAAGATTTGTCCTGCATCATGGAAACAACCCCGAATCACGTCGACGGTGAATCAAGAGCGTTAACAAAACGCTAAAGTGGCGTGCGTCCTCGCAGCGCGCTCGCTCCGGCATAGACCGCCTGGTCGTCCAGCTGTTCGGCGATTCGGATCAGCTGGTTGTATTTGGCCAGCCTGTCGGAGCGGGCGAGAGAGCCGGTCTTGATCTGTCCGCAATTGGTCGCCACGGCGAGATCGGCGATGGTTGCGTCTTCAGTCTCTCCGGACCGATGGCTCATGACGGCGGCATAACCGGAGCGATGGGCCAGATCGACCGCCGCAAGCGTTTCGGTGAGGGTGCCGATCTGGTTGACTTTCACCAAAATCGCATTGGCGAGCCCCTCGGCGACGCCGAGCCTCAGGCGGGCGGGATTGGTCACGAATAGATCGTCGCCGACAAGCTGGCAGCGTTTGCCGAGGAGGTCGGTCAAAGCCTTCCAACCTTCGAAATCATCCTCCGCGCAGCCGTCCTCGATCGATAGGATGGGATAACGCTTCACCAGCGCCTCGAGATAGGCGGCGAACTCCACCGGCGCGAGGCTTTTACCCTCCCCCTCGAGCGCGTATCTGCCATTCTTGAAGAACTCGGTGGCGGCGCAATCCAAAGCCAAGGCGATCTCTTCGCCTGGACGATAGCCTGCCTTTTCAATCGCCTTCATAATGAAACCGATCGCCTCGTCAGCGCTTTTCAGGTTCGGGGCGAAACCGCCTTCGTCCCCGACATTGGTGTTGTGACCCGCGTTCTTGAGTTCTTTTCGCAGGGTGTGGAAGACTTCCGCCCCCCAGCGCACAGCCTCGGCCATGCTCGGGGCGCCAATCGGCATAATCATGAATTCTTGGATATCGATGGGGTTGTCGGCATGGGCGCCGCCATTGATGATATTCATCATCGGACAGGGCAGAATGCGCGCCTGCACCCCGCCGATATACCGGTAAAGCGGAAGACCCGCCGCTTCGGCGGCGGCCTTAGCGACCGCCAGCGAGACGCCGAGGATCGCGTTGGCGCCAAGGCGGGCCTTGTTCGGCGAGGCGTCCAGCTCGATCAGGACCTGGTCGATCCGGGTCTGATCCTCCGCATCCATCCCAAGAACGGCGTTGGCGATCTCGCCATTGACGGCGTCGACGGCGTCTCGGACCCCCTTGCCCAGGTACCGGTCCAGCTCGCCATCGCGCTTCTCTACCGCTTCGTGCGCGCCCGTGGAGGCGCCCGAGGGGACCGCCGCGCGACCGAAAGAGCCGTCCTCGAGCGCGACGTCCACCTCCACGGTCGGGTGGCCGCGGCTGTCAAGGATCTCGCGCGCGATGATGTCAGCGATGCCGGTCATGAAACAGGTCCTTCGAAAACAACGATGCGAAAACGCCCGGCTGGTCGGCCGGGCGCTTTTCTGAGATTGGGCGGCATGGCGAACCGGAGCCAGAATTTGGCCGAAGGCCTCATTCCTCCCGCGGCTTCATTACCTGCTTGCCATTGTACCGGCCGGTCTTCAGGTCGATATGGTGCGGGCGACGCAGCTCGCCGGACTCCTTGTCCTCCACATAGGCGTTGGCCTTCAGCGCATCGTGCGCGCGGCGCATGCCTCGGCGGGAGGGAGACGTCTTTCGCTTCGGAACGGCCATGAAAGGCTCCAAACGGACAAAGGGCGCGGCGCGCGGAGCGCGCAGCGAGAGCGGCGGCTTATGGCAAAGCCCAAGCCCATTGGCAAGCCTTCGGCGCGATCCTTTAGGGAGCGCACGATATGTCCGGCGCAGGCAGCAGATGCTCTGTCCAAGGTTTTGGCTGGCGGTTTGGCGGCCCGGGCGCGATCGCGACACGCATTCGAACGGGGAGGCTTTGGCCGAGGACAATCTGGCCTAAGAGCCGCTGCCAGTGGGGGCGGCGGGCGTTAAGGGGGCGGGCGTTAAGGGGGCGGGCGTTAAGGGGGCGGGCCACGGGGGCGAGAGCCATGGGGCGCCTGGCTAGGATCGCGTTCGCTGTCAGGGCGCAGGAGTGGGCTGAGACGGCGTCTTCGCCGTCT
>JAGWZH010000163.1 GCA_018971945.1 Alphaproteobacteria bacterium
TTATCAGGTCCAGGAGCGGCGCTTTAGACCAGTAAGTGACCTGCGTGATCCTGGTCGATTGGGCGTTTTCCGGCGTCAGGCAGGTCAGGGTGAAGAGGCGCGCTTTCTCATTATCCACCACTTCCCAGCGAAACCCTGGGAGCTCGAAGGAAATGGCGGTTGTCACCGCGCCACCGAAAAGCGCCCTGTAGGCGAGCGAATTGCCCGAAGGCGGATGCTTGGCGATGCCCCATCCGCGCTCTCGGGGCTCAAACCGCTTCTCCTTGATTTTGAATCCGGCTGAAGGCGGCCGCCACCACCATTGAGAATGGACAAAGGGCACATGGGCGGGGTCCATAAGCCCGACCGCAGCATTGTCCATATGCGCAGCGAAGATGCGGTGCACGACGAATTTCGGCTGGGCTTCGCCCAAACCGAATGATGGGGGCGGAATGGGTGGGGCCACGTCAGGACGCGGGTCGGAGGAGACGAAAACAAACACCACCCCGTTGGCCTCGTGCGCCGGCCAGCGTCGGACCCGAATGCGGCCTGTTTCATAAGGCTGATCGGGGAGCAACGACGGCATATGCTTGCATTGGCCGTCTGCGCCGAAGCGCCAGCCATGATAGGGGCATTCGATCGTTGGTTCGCCCTGATGCTCGACCTGGCGACCCGCCGAAAGCGGCGCGGCGCGGTGCGGGCAGATGTCGCGCAGAGCAAAGACGCGGCCATCCCGACCCCGTCCCAATAGGACAGGTTCGCCCAGGATCTCTCTTCGAAACTGCTTACCGGGCTTCACCTCCGCCGAGGTCGCGGCGAAGTACCAAAGATCAAGGAGCAATCCGTCTTCGGTGACGGCGGCTCGGTTTGGAGGGGCTGCGACTTCGGCCATGAAGCTCTCGCCTAGACAACCCCAAGCCCAAGCGCAAGACGACGCGACGCCATGCGCCCCGTCGTGCAAGGAGCTGGCGCCTTCAGGGGACAGCGCTTGCGTGAACATAAGCGGCCGCCATGGCGGCGAAGCCTAACCCCGCCGACAGGGGCACGCCGAGCGCTGAAACGACCGCCAACACAGCCATCAGTCCCCGCCGGGGTTCTGCCCGCGCGAGCGCTCGACCTGCGAAACGCAACGCGAAAAATGTGCAAAAAACGACGCCCGCAAAGGCGGCGATGAACGCGAGCGTTACCAGTAAAAGCAAAGTTCTAGCGCGCGCGGATCGTCACGGCGAAACTGTCCGCCGCGGGCTCGGTCGTCTCCCATGGCCTCCGCTGTTCCAAAACAAGCTGGCCTTCGCCGGGACCTGTGGCGACAAAATAGAGGATTTCCCAATGACTGCCCCCGGTGAAGCCGGGTTGGTTTTGGGCTGCGGTGGTCGGCCCGCCGCCTTCGCCGGCGCGAGAGAGGAAATCCGGCGCGGCCAGGGGCGACCAGACATAGCCCGCAGTGGGAACGCCAACGAGCGCCACCGCAAACCGGCGCCCGACCTCCACAACGACGATTTGGCCCGCCTGCGCCGCGCCGATCACGAGCCCCACGCCGGCTTCCACGGGCGCTGCAAGCGCACCGTCTGTCCCCACGTGCGTCCCGTTTTCGCCGTCTGCAACCGGTTGGGCGCTTTCTGTAGGTCCTGCGCAACCCGTCATGACCATCGCTCCCAAAACCATCGCCGCTAAGATCCGCATCCGTTCTCTCCGGTTAAGCGGCGGTCACGGTGACCGCGCTTGCAAGTCCCGTCAATCACAGAGCATCGACAAAGAGCGTTGGCAAAGAGCGTCGGCGGCGTGCGGCGCGCTTGGCGCAAAAGCCCTTTCGCTCCTAGACTGACGGGAGGCTCTGCTATGGCGGAGACCGGCGTCCGGAAAGGACGGAGGCGGAAAGCCCAGGAGACGCCTATGGCCAAACCCGTTTCGCAAGAACCCCTATCGCGGGAAAACCTGGTCCGTCTCGTCCAAGAAGCGAAGGCCGCCGCCGAGGCCGACCGGATCCCTCAAGCCCCTGAAGTGATGCGCGTCCCCGCGGAGATTTACACCGATCCAATGCGCTTCGAGCGCGAGCTTAAGCTGATTTTTCGCCGCCTGCCGCTGGTGGTGACGGCCTCCGCAGAGTTAAAAAACCCCGGCGACTACAAAGCTCTGACCCTGGCTGGGGCGCCGATCCTGGCCATCCGCGGCGACGATGGGGACATGCGCGTGTTCGTCAACGCCTGTCCCCACCGCGGCGCGAATGTCGCCCTGCCGGGCTGCGGCCACGCCAAACGCCTCACCTGCCCCTATCACGGCTGGACCTTCACCCGCGAAGGGACGCTCATCGGCGTTGCGCAGGAAAAGGATTTCGGCGCCATCGACAAGGCCGCCCATGGCCTGATCCCCCTGCCCACACTGGAGCGGGCAGGCCTCATTTGGGCGATCCTGGACCCGAAAAGCACCCTGTCGATCGAGGCTTATCTGTCGGGCTATGATCGCGCCTTGACGCATTTCGGTTTCGCGAATTGGCTTCTGTTTAGCCAGCGCACGATCCCCGGACCGAACTGGAAGATCGCCTATGACGGCTATCTTGACCTTTATCACCTGCCCGTCCTGCACAAGGCGACCTTCGGTCCGCAAATGCCGAGCCGGGCCCTTTATCAGGCCTGGGGGCCCCACCAGAGGGTGCAGAGCCCTGCGGCCCATCTGATCGGCGAAGGCGCGCCCCCTGAAACATCCTGGGACGCAAGCGTGTTGATGGCGGGCGTGTGGACGATCTTCCCGCATGTCTCGATCGCTTCTTTCGACGCCGGCGGCCGCGGGGCGATGATCTCCCTGCTCACCCCTGGCGCCCATGTCGGGGAGAGCTTCACCACCCAACTCTATCTGATGGAAAAAGAGCCGACAGAACAAGAGGCGCATAGAGCCACCGAGCAGTTCGCTCTGTTGGACTATGTGGTTCGGCGCGAAGACTATGACACTGGCCTACGCCAACAACAGGCTTTGGCTTTTGGCGCCCGCGAATGGGTCTTGTTCGGCCGCAATGAAGGCGGCGCCCAGACCTTTCACGGGTGGGTCGAACGCCTCTTGAGCACAGACGACGAGGCCTTGGCGGGCCTATTCGCCGCCGAAACCGCTCCCGTTTGAAACCGTTCAAGGCCTAAGCTGTTCGCCTTGAGATCGCAATCAGCCGAAGCCATCGCCCATCAAAGCCCCATCAAGGCCCTATCAAAGCGCTTTCAAAGCAATGCAGCGGCGCGGTCGCGCGCCCTGCGTTCAGGCGCGTCCAAGCCCGCGCGGGATTGTGGCGCTAGGCGGGGTCGGAGAACTGCGGCGGTCGCTTCTCCAGATTAGCCATGATCGCTTCTTTTTGGTTGGGCGAACCGATGAGCGCGACCTGTTCGAGGGTTTCTTGGCGCAAAATGTCTTGCCGGCTCCACGTTCGGGCCCCCTCGAACAAGCGTTTGGCCGCGCGTGTCGCGTCCGGGCTTTTGCCAGCGATTTCGCGCGCGAGCGTCAACGCCGAGGCGTATGGATCAGCGCTGACCCGAGCGGCGAGACCGAAGCTCACCGCCTCCTCGCCGCTGAAGATGCGGCCCGTGTAGGTCAATTCCCGCGCGAGATCATCCCGGATCAACCCGGGCAGCAGCGTGTAGGCGCCCATGTCAGGCACGAGCCCCCATTTGATCTCCAAGATCGCCATGCGCGCGTCCGGCGCGACGATCCGAATATCGGCGCCGAGAGCGAGCTGGAAGCCGGCGCCGAAGGCCGCCCCATGCACCGCAGCGATCACGGGCGCGGGCTGCTCACGCCACACAAGCACCGCCTGTTGAGGCCGATTGGCGCCGCCTGGGGTGCGCCTTTGGGCCGCCAAATCGCTGTTGCGCCGCGGCGCGCCGGACGCCATTTTGCCGAAGTTTTCCGTGTCAAGACCTGCGCAGAAGGCCTTGCCATCTCCAGAGAGAACGACCGCGCGGATGGTCTGATCGCGTTTCAAAGCCTCGCCCGTCTCGATCAAGGCGTCGAACATCGCGTCGTCCATGGCGTTCATCTTGTCGGCCCGGACCAGGCGGACATCGGCGACGCCTTGGTCGACGCTCACCCTCACGCGGTCAATGGCGATGCTCATGGGGCTGCTTGCTCCTGTCTGCGCTGCTTTTCTCATGGGCCGCGGGCGCCCGCGCATGCACACGGAGAGCGGTTCACCGCCAGCGCGTGGCGGACCACCCGGCCTGGGGAGAGATTATCTGCTTTTCGCAAAAGAAAAGCCCGGTTTTCGCAAAAGAAAAGCCCGGTGCGGCGAGGGAGCGCGGCGGGCCCCGGGGTGGACGATCCTCATGGCCTGGGACGGGGACCAGCGGGCCACGACAAGGGCCGGCCGCAGCTTCCCAAGGCGGAGGGGTCAGCGTGCGGCGCGCCCAGGCGGGCGTGGCCCTTAGCCCTGCCCGCTCGCTTCCAACACATCCTCAAACGTACGAAGGCCCGGCCGCGGACTTGACACGAGAACGGCCATGTTTCCAGGCAAATGCTTGTTATCAAGCATTTTTTCATGAGCCATAGGGATCTGGTCCCAAGCAAACACCTCAGACATGCACGGATCGATCCGGCGCTCGATCACCAGCTGATTGGCGGCGCTCGCCTGGGCGAGATTGGCGAAATGACTGCCCTGCACGCGTTTTTGGCGCATCCAAAGGAAGCGCGCGTCCATGGTGAGGTTAAAGCCGGTGGTGCCGGCGCAGATCACGATCATGCCGCCGCGCTTGGTGACGAACACCGAGACCGGGAACGTCG
>JAGWZH010000164.1 GCA_018971945.1 Alphaproteobacteria bacterium
GAGGCAAGCGCCAAAGACTTGAAGTCCGCTTTGATGGGATCGCAGGCTGTGTCCGGACGCCCGGCGGCGGCTCCAGCCGCCAGTTCGTGCTCATGATCGATAAGGGCGCGGTGCGCATCCGCCTCTTGACGGCGCGGGAAAGCGCCCGGCTGATGGGGCTCCCTGACGCATTCCCTTTGCCGGCGGCTGAAACCCAAGCGCTTCAAGTGATCGGAGACGGCGTCTCCGCGCCGGTCGCCCGCTGGCTTGGAGAGCATCTCCTGGCGCCGCTCGCCCGGGCGTCCGCCGTCACTGGAAAGGCTGCGGCGTGACGGTCGCTTCCAGCGTCGACCCTTCCCGTTCCGCAGTGATGCGGGCGGTCCGGTCTTCGGGCACCGGACCTGAGCAGGCGGTGCGTCGGGCCTTGCGCAGCCAAGGCGTCTTCTATCGATTGGGCGGGTGGGACTTGCCTGGACGGCCCGATCTCGTCATGCCCGGCCGCAGGCTGGCGATGTTCGTCCATGGCTGTTTTTGGCACGGCCACGCATGCCCGCGCGGGGCCCGAGAGCCCAAGACCAACATCGCTTATTGGCGAGCCAAGATCGCCCGCAACCGCGCCCGCGACGCTTTGACGCTTGAGGCTTTAGCCGCTCGAGGATGGCGACCGGTTGTGGTGTGGGAATGCGAGACCAGAAAGCCGGAAATGCTCGCCGCTCGGCTCAGAGCGGCGCTCGCTTCCCCCTAAATCCCGCCCACGCGAGCCTAAAGGCCGCCCCAAAGAGAGCCCTCAGCGACAGAGCGATCAGCAGAAGCCGCAAGAGAATCCCGCAAAAGACGGCGTGTTGCGCAGCCGCAGCCCCAAAAAGGGCATGCGCAAGGACTTGACCCAACGAACCGGCGCAACGCCGGCGCCCAGGCGAAGAGGACAATCGCCCCGCCGGCTCCTATCATTCAGACAAGAGCGCCTTTTCCCGAAGCGATACGCCAATCCCCTATGGGCGGACGCGCGTTCATCTTGGGTTGAGGCGGGCGAGCTTAAGAACGGGATCAAGCGGGTCCATTGGGGACCGGATCCCAAAGGCGGGCGGACGATGAGCAAGACCCTGATAAGGCGATCGGCGATCGCGCTGGCTTTCTCAGCAAGCATGGGGGCGGGCTGCGCCACCACCGATCCTACGACTGGCGAGCAGACGCCGAACCGCATGGCGACGGGGGCCATCATCGGCGCCATTGGCGGCGCAGCGACAGGGGCCATGGCCGGCGGCGACGACGGCCGCAACGCCGCGGTAGGCGCGGTTGTGGGCGCCATCGCAGGCGGCGCCGTCGGAGCCTATATGGACCGCCAGGAGCGGGCTTTGCGGGAGCAGCTCGCAGGCACAGGCGTCGCAGTTGAGCGCGTCGCGGCGGATCAGATCCGCCTCGTCATGCCCTCGGACATCACCTTCGACACCGCCGCGGCGACCGTACGCGGCCAGTTTTTGCCGATCCTGATGGATGTGTCTTCGGTGCTTGAGGCCAACCCTTCCACGATGATCGATGTTATCGGTCACGCCGACAGCCGGGGCAGCGAGGCCTATAATCTCGATTTGTCCGAACGCCGCGCTTTTGCAGTGTCGAGCGTGCTGATCCAGAATGGGGTGCAGCGAGAGAGGATCCTCGCTTATGGCCGGGGTGAACTTGAGCCGATCGCAGACAACGCCACCGCGCAGGGCCAACAACTGAACCGTCGGGTGGAGATTCGGGTACGGGCGGTGAGCCAAAGCTAAGACGTTAACGCTCAGGCAATCAAAAGAGGCGAGGCTCACGGTATGAGCCTCGCCTCTGCTGCTTTTGGTCCTCGCGGATTTGTTCCTGTTCCTGGCGCGAACCGCTGGTGGACGGGAGATCCGGAAACGCTGCCCTATTTCGACCCGGAGCGAGGGCATCCTATGATCGTGGCGATCCGGCGGCTGTTCACGCTGGAGCAGTGCTCGATCCTGATCGAGGCGGCGAACCGGCTGCCAACGCGGCGGGACGCGAACCATTTCCGGGACCAGCGTGTGCAGACGCCCGATCATCTTCCTCAGGAGGAGCATCGGGTGCGGTCGCTGATGCAGCAGGCGCGACTGCAGATCCAACTGGAGTTGATCGGGCAGGTGCGGCCGCCGCGACGGTTGTGGGGGGATACCGTGCAACTGGTGCGCTGGGATCCAGGTCAATCGCTTGATGCTCATACAGACAATCTTGAGCCGGACGGCACGCCGAACGCGACGCCACACCGGGCCGCTTCGGCGGTGGTTTATCTGAATGACGATTATGAGGGCGGGGAGACGTATTTCCCTGGCCTTGGAATCCGAGTGAAGCCTGAGCCGGGACTTGCCATCGCGTTTGGAGCGGGGCCGAGCCACGTCCACGGCGTGACCGAACTCAAGAGCGGTCTGCGTTACATGATGGCGGCGTGGTTCACGCTTGACCAGCGGGAGCAGGACCCGGCGCAGTACGGGGTGTACTGACGAGACGAAATGGGCGGAGCCTGGCGGCCCCGCCCTCTCGGTTCACTTTTGTCACCGCACTGACGGATCAGGCGGCCTGTTTGGCGCCGAAGCGGCCATGGAAGGTCTCATTCTTCGCCGCCATGTCGCGCAGGAGCGCGTTCGGGCGGAAGCGTTCGCCGTACTGGTCGGCGAGGCGATCAGCCTCCTTCACGAAGGCTGGCAGGCCCCAGAACAGGTCCATGTAGCTGACGCAACCGCCTGTATACGGCGCAAAGCCCCAAGCCAGGATGGAGCCGACATCGGCGTCCCGCGGATCGGCGATGACGCCTTCCTCAAAGCAGCGCGCCACTTCGATGCACTGGCGGAACAGATAGCGCTTGATCAGCTCCTGCTTCAGGGGCGGCGGGCATTCGGTCACTTTGGGGGTGATCCGTGTGCTGAGTTCCGGCCAAAGGCGGGCGGGCTTGTTGGCCTCGTCATACTCGTAGAAGCCCTTACCGGCCTTGCGGCCGACGCGGCCCTTGTCCTCGACCATCCAGCCCATCAGAGCGCCGCGGGGATCCTGCAGATAGCTCTCCCCCGCCGCTTCCGCCATCTGCCGGCCGACCTTCAAGGCGGTGTCAAGACCCACCGAGTCGGTCACCTCGAGGGGTCCCATCGGCATGCCCGAAAAGCGCCCGACATTCTCGATGATCGCCGGGGCGACGCCTTCCATCAACATTTCCATCCCTTCGGTGGTATAGGTGCCGAAACAGCGGGAGGTATAGAAGCCGCGGCTGTCATTGACGACAATCGGCGTCTTCTTGATCTTCAGGACATAATCGATCGACTTGGCCAGCGTCTCCTGGCTCGTCTCTTTGCCCATGATGATCTCGACAAGGCCCATCCGCTCGACGGGGGAAAAGAAGTGAATGCCGATGAAATTGGCGGGTCGGGAAGAAGCCTTGGCGAGGCCGGTGATCGGAAGGGTCGATGTATTCGAGCCGAAGACGGCCTTTTCGCCGAGCACGGCCTCGGCCTTTTTGGTGACGTCCGCCTTCAGATCGGGGTTCTCAAACACCGCTTCTACAACAAGGTCGGCGCCGGCGATCAGGCTATAGTCGGTGGTCGGGATGATCCTGTCGAGAATCTCGGCGCCCTTCTCCTTGCCGAGCTTGCCGCGGGAAACGTCTTTCTCGACAAGGCGCTGGGAATAGGCCTTGCCTTTCTCCGCTCCTTCCTGCGACACATCGATCAGGATGGTCTCCACGCCGGCCTTCGCTTGAACATAGGCGATGCCGGCGCCCATGAGCCCCGCGCCGATGACGGCCACTTTCTTGATATCCGCAGGCGGAATATGCTGCGGGCGGTTGGCGCCCTTGCCCAGGGCCTGCATGTTGAGGAACAGGGTCCTGACCATGCCCTTCGCCTGCGGGGTCTGAAGCGTCTTCACAAAATAGCGGGTTTCAATCCGCAACGCGGCGTCGATCGGCACCTGAACGCCTTCATAAATCGCCGAGACAATATTCTTCTGCGCGGGATAATTGCCAAAGGTCTGCTTTGACAAAAGCGCATTGCCGCCGATGAAGGTCATCCCGCCTCCGGAAGAATATGGACCATCCTTCACCCGATAACCTTTGGCGTCCCAAGGCGCCTGCGCCTTTGGATTGGCCTTGACCCAGGCTTTCGCGGCGGCGACGGTCTCTCCTGCGGGGACCACCTCATTGACAAAGCCCAGGCTCTTGGCTTCTTGCGGACTTTTGCTTTCCCCCTGCAGGATCATCATGGCGGCGTTTTGGACGCCGATCAGCCTTGGCAGGCGCTGGGTCCCACCGGCGCCTGGCAGGAGCCCGACCTTAGATTCGGGAAGGCCAAGCTGGATTTTTGGATGATCCGCCGCAACCCGGTAGTGGCACGCGAGCGCGATCTCCAGACCACCGCCCAGCGCCAAGCCCTCCAGCGCGCAGGCCACCGGTTTGCCACAGGTTTCAAGCGCCCGGAGCGTTTTGTTGAGCGTGAAGGCGTTCTCGAAGGACGCCTT
Organism: Alphaproteobacteria bacterium; assembly: GCA_018971945.1. GTDB lineage: Bacteria > Pseudomonadota > Alphaproteobacteria > Caulobacterales > Aquidulcibacteraceae > REEB509. The sequence goes on from JAGWZH010000164.1 coordinate 4,474, forward strand.
GAGCCCAGCCTCGGGGTCTGAGGATGCGCCGTCTCCGCCAGTGTTCTGGTTCATCTCGCCAAGATCTGCGCCGGCGCAAAAGCCTGTCGCTTTGCCGGAGGCGATCACCGCGCCTTTGACGCCGTCATCGGTCTTTACCCGTTCAGCGAACGCGGCCAATTCCTTCATGACGCTCCCCGTGATGGTGTTCATCGACCGTCCGGGAACGTCAAAGATCAAGAGCGCGATGCCATCGCCGTCGA
>JAGWZH010000165.1 GCA_018971945.1 Alphaproteobacteria bacterium
ATGTTGAACTGCGTGGCGGGGATGTCGGAGCGGGGATCTTGGTAGAGCGCGACAATTTGATCTAAAGGCCGGTCGGCGATCACAATGCCGGCGGCATGGGTGGAAGCGTTGCGATAGAGTCCCTCAAGCTGAAGAGCCGTGTCCAGCAAAGCCGCGACATCGGCTTCCTGGGATTTGGCTTCGGCCAGACGCGGTTCGATCTCGAGGGCTTTTTCGAGCGTCACAGGGTTTGCGGGGTTGGCGGGAACCAGTTTGGCGAGCCGATCCACCAAACCGAAGGGAAGCTGCATCACGCGGCCAACATCCCTCAGGACGGCCCGGGCCTGCAGGGTTCCGAACGTGATGATCTGCGCGACCCGCTCGTGCCCGTATTTCTCCTGCACATAGGCGATCACCTCGCCGCGTCGCTCCTGGCAAAAATCAATATCAAAGTCAGGCATCGACACCCGTTCAGGGTTCAAAAAACGCTCGAACAGAAGGCCAAAACGTAAGGGATCCAGATCCGTGATGGTGAGCGCGTAAGCCACGAGCGACCCCGCGCCCGACCCCCGCCCAGGCCCCACGGAGATGCCCCGGGACTTGGCCCATTTGATGAAGTCCGACACGATGAGGAAATAGCCGGGGAACTTCATCTGGATGATGACGTCCAGCTCGAACTCCAGCCGGCTCCAATAGGCCTCTTCCGGCGCCGCAAGACCCTCCTTCCCCAAAGCCGCAAGCCGTTGGCGGAGACCCTCGGCGGCCTGGGTTCGCAACTCGGTCGGTTCGTCGACGCCACCGTCGCCGGTGAAGCGGGGAAGATTGGGATCGAGCTTTTTCAGCCTGAAAGAACAACGGCGCGCGATTTCCACCGTGTTGTGCAAGGCCTCGGGCAGATCCGCGAAGCGTTGGGCCATCTCTTCGGCCGAGGCGAAGGTCCGGCAAGGACCGACCCTTGGCCGATCCTCCGCGCCTAAATAGGCGCCCGCCGCTATGCACAGGAGCGCATCATGGGCGCTGTGATCCGCCTTCCCTTCAAAGCGAACGTCATTGGTGGCGACCAGCGGCAAATCCCGGTCATAGGCCCACGCAATCAGGTCTTGTTCGTGATCTGCGTCGCCCGCTTCGCAATGGCGTTGCAGCTCGACATAGAGACGGCCCCGATAGGCTCTGGACAGAGCCTCGAGCAACGCCACCGCCTCGGCGCGGCGCTTTCGGTCGCTCAGCCGCCTCAGGGGTCCCTCCTGGCCGCCAGTCAGACAGATCAAGCCCTCGGATTCAGACGTCAGCGCCTCCACCGGGACGCCGGGCGTTCCCCCATCCGCAGCCCTCCGGAAAGCCAAAGAGGACAGCCGCATGAGGGCTGCGTAACCCACCTGATTCTGGGCAAGAAGCGGCAGCGTCCCAAGGGTTTCGGCGCCGATCTGCAGATTGAGCGCGCAGCCCAGAATCGGCTGCAGCCCTTTGCTGCTGAAGACTTCGCAGAACTCCAAAGCGCCGAACAGATTATTGGAGTCGGTCAGCGCCAAGGCGGGCATGCCGTGCTGCTGCGCCAGCCGCGCCAGATCCGAGATCTGCAGCGTGCTTTCCAAAAGCGAATAGGCCGAGCGGGCCCGCAAATGCACAAAGGGCGGCGTCATGAGGCGATCCTTGCCGCGATTCGCGTTCGTGCTTTCCCTGCTTTCCCACGCACGGCGGATCTGCAGACGAACCGGCCCTACGCAGAGAGCGGTTCGAGTTTGCCGTCGCGCAAAGCCATCACCCGGTCCATGTGCCTCGCCAACTCCATATTATGGGTGGCGATGAGGGCCGCCACCCGCTCATGGCGGGCAAGATCGCGCAGGGCCTGGAAGACCACGGCGGAGGTCTGTGGGTCTAGATTGCCCGTGGGTTCGTCGGCGAGGATCAGGATGGGCTTATTGGCCAGGGATCTGGCGATGGCGACACGTTGCTGCTCGCCGCCCGATAATTGCGGCGGCTGATGGCGCAGGCGGCCGCCGAGGCCCATCCGTTCCAAAAGGCGCTGGGCTTCGGCTCGGGCCGCGGACGGCTTGACGCCTGCGATGAGCTGCGGGAGGGCGACATTATCCAATGCGTCGAACTCAGGCAGCAGATGATGAGCCTGGTAGACAAAGCCGATATGGCTGCGGCGAAGCGCGGTGCGGGCATCGTCGTCCAGGCCCCAAGCGGCCACGCCGTCGATCCAAGTCTGTCCGCCTGTCGGACGCTCCAAAAGGCCGGCGGCATGCAGAAGCGAGGACTTGCCCGAGCCAGAGGGACCCACAAGGCCTACGATCTCCCCCGCCGCGATCGAAAGGTCGACGCCGTCCAGAACGCGCAGCTCTTCTTCCCCGGTCCTGAAAACCCGGGTCAGGCCCTCAAGACGCAAGACCGGCCTACTCATAGCGGAGCGCCTCCACCGGATCGAGGCGGGCCGCACGCAGAGAGGGCGGCAGGGTGGCCACAAACGACATGAAGAGAGACCAACCTGCGACCAAGGCCACTTCCCCCCACTCCACTTTCGCTGGCAAAGCGTCGAGCGCGTAAACCTCGCCGGGGAAGACATCGAAACCCAAAACCGTGGACAAGAAGTCCTGAATCGGACCGATAAAGACGCAAAACGCCACCCCCAAAGCGACGCCGACGACCGTGCCCAAAACACCCACAGCGGCGCCTGTCATGAAGAAGATCCTTAGAATGGAGCCCCGCGTCGCGCCCATTGTGCGCAGGATGGCGATGTCGCGGCCCTTGTTTTTCACCAGCATCACAAGACCCGAAATGATGTTGAGTGCGGCAATCGCCACAATCATCATCAAAATCAGCCTCATGACGTTGCGTTCCACCTCCAAGGCCCCCTGGAGTTCGTTGTTGGCGGCGCGCCAGTCGGTGATCTGGATGGACGGGTCAAGCCGAGCCTGCAAAGCGCGGACCGTCGGCAGGGTATTGTCAGGGTCTTGGACGCGTACCTCCAGCCGATCGACGCCCGTCCCGCGTTGGAAAAGGATCTGCGCCTGGTCAATCGGCATATAGACCTGGATCGCGTCATAGCGCTGGGTGCCAGAGTTGAAGACCGCCGCGACAGGATAGGTCTTGCGACGCGGCGTAAGGCCAAAGGGGGTGACAGAGCCCTGCGGGGCCAAGACCGAGAACCCCATGCCAGGCTGGAGATAGCCCAGGCGCGCCGCAACCCCCGATCCGATGATCAGGCCCGGCGTCTCGGGATCGCTGAAGGCGTCAAACGACCCGATCAGATTATCGCTGATCAAGGACAGCGCCTCGAGGTCTTCGCGTAAGACGCCGCGCACCACGATCCCAGTGGACAAACCATCGACAACAGCCAGCGCCTGCTCCTCGATGACTGGATTGACGCTCACGACGCCATCGGTCGCAAGCGCAGCGGCCACAATCTCGTCGCGCACGACAGGATCAAGATCGCGGGTGTGGATGAGGATATGTCCGTCTACTCCCAAAATCCGGGAGAGAAGCGTCTCGCGGAACCCGTTCATCACAGACATTGTCACGATCAAGACCATGACCGAGGCCATGATCCCGAAAAACGAGATGATCGAAATGAGCGCCACGCCGCCGTGGCTGCGCTTGGCCCGCAAATAGCGGCCCGCCAGCATGCGTTCAAAAAGGCCGAAAGGCGGCGCTTGGCCCGACATCGGGGCTCTCCCAGGATTGGCTTTCGCCTGCGTCTAATAGGCTCGAGCGATAAGAATGGATTCGACCGCCGGCGCGCCTGTGAACAGACAAGGTCCCGACACAGGCGGCTGATCGAGGGGCGCATTGCGCAAGGTGAGTTTGAGAGCCTTCAGACGCCTGTCCACGGCTTCAAGATCTGCGCCGACCGGCTTGGACCAGGGTGCAAGCACCCAGCCCCTGAAACCTTTATCCTCGTCCTCGCCGGCGCCGAAATAGGCCTCGATATCGGCGAAGCTTCTCACATCATGTCTGATGTTGTCGGTAAGGCGTCTTTTGGCTTCCTGAAAGAGAGCCGCCTGGATCTCGGCCAGCAACGCCGGCGCCTCGGCCACGAACCTCTCGCGACAGACTTGGCGGGTTTGAATCTTGTCGTGCTCCCGCAGACGGTCACGGCGCAGAAAACTGACCTGGCCGCCAGCAGCGTCGCGGGGGCCCAGTTCAAGGATGAGCGGCGCGCCCCGACGCACCCAGTCCCAGCGCTTGTCTGCAGACCTTGCGGGCTTGTCGTCTACATGGACGCGGAGCTTTCGATCCATGAAACGCGCCTGCCTCAGCTCAGACGCCACGGCTTGGGCGTAGACCAAGACGTCCGCATCTTCAGGTTTGTCGCGGAGGATCGGGATGATCACGATCTGTTTGGGCGCAATCGCGGGCGGGGTCCTCAGCCCATCATCGTCGCCATGGGTCATGATCACCCCGCCAATCATCCGTGTCGAGGTGCCCCAGCTTGTGGTGTGGGCCAGCTGCATCCGGCCTGCTTGATCCTGGTAGCGGATATTCTGCGCAGTCGAGAAATGCGTTCCCAGATAATGACTCGTTCCAGCCTGCAACGCCTTTCCGTCTTGCATCATGGCCTCGATCGAAAACGTGTTGTCCGCTCCAGGAAAACGTTCGTTTTCAGGCTTTTCTCCCGCCACGACAGGCAATGCGAGCACATCCTGCACAAAGACGCGATACACCTCCAGCATGCGCAGCGTGTGCTCCATCGCGTCGGCCCGGTCGACA
>JAGWZH010000039.1 GCA_018971945.1 Alphaproteobacteria bacterium
GACACGCCTCGCAATGGGCCGCAGACGTCTACAAACGCGCCCGCGCGCGCGGCTGCAATCACGCCCACGCCGTGCGCATCCTCGCCCGCGCCTGGATCCGAGTCCTCTGGCGCGCCTGGTCCGACGCCGTCCCCTACGAACCAGCTAAACACCCCGCCGCGCGCGCCCTCAACGCCGCTTCTCCACAGCCAGGCTGACACAGGAAGTCTCATGCGGCGGCCTTGAAGGCGGTCACCGCGGCGATCAATGCGTCGTTGTCGGTTGGCGCGCCGATGGAAATGCGCAGAGCGTCCGGGAGACCATAGGCGCCCATGGCGCGTACGATAAGGCCGTGGCGGCGCAGGTGCTGGTCAAGCGCGCCGGCGCCGCCTGGGGCGCAATGCAGCAGAAGGAAATTGCACACGCTGGGGGTGACGCGGTAGCCAAGGCCGACCAGCGCCTCGCTCACGCGCTTTAACTGCCGGGCGTTAAACGCTGCGCTCTCAACGGCGAAGGCCTGGTCTGCAAGGGCCGCCACGCCCGCCGCAAGAGCCGGGGCGGAGACGTTGAAGGGCCCCCTCACCTTGTTGAGCGCCGTGATCGCCGCGGCGGGACCAAACGCCCAACCGAGCCGCAGCGCCGCCAATCCATGGATCTTGGAAAAGGTCCTCGTCATCAGCACGTTGTCATGCTCGGCGGCCAGTTCAAGTCCGCTCGAATAGGCGTTGGCGTCGACATATTCGGCATAAGCCGCGTCAATGACGAGGAGCACAGCCTCAGGCAAGCCCGCGTGGAGTCGTTTCAGATCTTCAAATGGGATATAGGTTCCCGTGGGATTGTTCGGATTGGCGATGAACACGATCTTGGTCCGCGGCGACACCAGGCTGAGGATCGCGTCGATGTCGACGACGAAGTCTTTGTCGGGAGCGGATAGCGTCGTCGCGCCGGACTGCTGGGCTACCAGGCGATACACCAAGAAGCCATATTGGGACTGAATGATCTCGTCGCCAGGGGCAAGATAGGCACGGCCCAGAAGCTGGAAAATCTCATCAGAACCGGCGCCGCAGATGATGCGGCCAGCATCGACGCCATAGCGCGATGCGATCGCCTCTCGCAGAGCCGCGGCCGATCCGTCGGGATAAAGGGCAAGCTTCTCCGCGGCCTTCAGATAGGCTTGCTTGGCCAGCGGCGAACACCCCAGAGGATTCTCATTGGAAGCCAATTTGATGGGATTGTCGAAACCGGGAAGGCGACTTTCGCCCCCCTTGTAGGGCTCAATGGCGTCGATTGACGGCAACGGCTTGACCGGCATGGCGCAACAGGCTCGCATTAAAAAGCAATTGTCGGGATCAGAGCGGGGAAAAAGCCCCGACCACACGCGCGCCGTCAAGGCCGGCGGCTTGCAGCGCCTTAAAGCGGTCATCGAAAGGGGACAAGAAACCCTCCACACCGACCAGCACGCTGGCGTTGGCGCGGGCCAAAAGCCGCCCCTCCAAGCCCGCCTCGGCAAGGGCTCTGTCCAGCCTGAAGCGCTGGTCAAAGCCCACAATGAGCGCGCGATCATTGGCGCCGGAAGGCTCCAGAGGCGCCCCGGAGGTTACGACCGCGGCCTCGGGCTCGCCTCGCATCGGCAACATCGCGACGACGCTCAGGGTCTGAAAACGGCCTTCGGTGAGGACCGGCCACCACATGCCCGGACCAGAGGCGCCGGGCCAAGGCGTGACGGCGACGCAGTCCTTGTTCTCAGCGGCCACGACCCGGCTCAAGGCGACGCGGACATCGCTTTCCCTTGAGATCTTGGCGGTCGGCCCAAAATGCAGACGGGCGAGCTCCGATTGGCGAACGGGGTCCAGACCGCCTGCTGCGATCGCCTCGATCGGCTTCTGTCGACGGATGCTCGCCGCAATCAATCCACGCCATACCCAGATCAGGGTCTCCGGCTCCACCTCTTTCGGGGCTTGGGCCAGAAGCCGGCGTAAAAGCGCCACCTCTCTGGCGGGACGCAAGGGCGAACCCATCGGATCCTTCGCCGCCGCAAGAGCGGCCACCGCTTCGGCGCGCGCGCCGATCAGGTCCAACAGCGCGGCGTCTACGCGGTCGATCTCGGCGCGGGCTCGCGCGATGGCGGCGTCAGAACCCGACGCGGACGGGGGTGGGTCGCAGGTCATGGCTCCTCTTTAGGGCTCATTGATGGTTTTCAGAAGGCCGCTGGTTAACGATTCATGAGGTGCTGGTAAGCGGGACATCGCGCTGTATGCTGCGGGCTGTCATGATTCACCCCAGCCCAAATTCAGGCCGATGGACCGCGACCGGCGGCGTTCGGGCGATCAGTTTTCATCACGACGCGCCCCTGCAATTGTCCAACGGCAAACGCTTGTCCCCGCTGACGGTGGCTTACGAAACCTATGGCCAGCTCAACGCGGATCGCAGCAACGCGATCCTGATCTGTCACGCCTTGACAGGCGATCAGTTCGTCGCGAGCCCCAACCCCATCACCGGCCGGCCTGCGTGGTGGCCCCGGATCGTGGGACCGGGACGACCCATCGACACCAATCGGTTCTTCGTCATCTGCTCCAATATTTTGGGCGGCTGCATGGGAACGACGGGCCCCTCCTCACCCAATCCGCAAGGGGACGGCGCTTATGGGCTGCAGTTTCCGATGATCACCGTCGCCGACATGGTTCGCGCACAGGCCATGCTCGTGGAGGCTTTCGGGGTAGAAACCCTCTTCTGCGTGATCGGGGGCTCGATAGGGGGCATGCAGGCGCTGCAGTGGGCGGCCGCCTATCCCAAGCGCGTGTTCTCCTGCGTGCCGATCGCCGCCGCCGCCCGCCACTCCGCGCAGAACATCGCCTTCTATGAGGTTGGACGGCAGGCGATCATGGCCGATCCCGATTGGCGCGGCGGCGCCTACGACGCCGCTGGCGTGCGTCCTTCCAAAGGGTTGGCGGTTGCGCGGATGGCGGCGCACGTGACCTATCTGTCAGAGGTCGCCTTGCGGCAAAAATTCGACCGCAATCTGCAAGCGCGAGAGCGCCTCTCCTTCGGCTTTGACGCGGACTTCCAAGTCGAGAGCTATCTGCGACACCAAGGTCAGAGCTTTGTCGATCGGTTCGACGCGAACTCCTATCTCTATATCACAAGGGCAGTGGACTATTTCGACCTCGCGGTGGATTTTGGTGGCGTTCTGGCTCAAGCCTTTCTGCATAGCCCGACGCGATTTTGCTCTTTCGGCTTTTCCTCGGACTGGCATTACCCGCCGGAGGAAAACCGGGCGATCGTCCGTGCGCTGATTGCTGCGGGCGCTGACGCCTCCTATGTCGAAATCGACACCAATAAAGGCCATGATGCTTTCTTGTTGGAGGAGCCCCAGTTCGAAGCGGCCCTGACAGGCTTCATCGACGCCGCAGCCGCCGCCAGAGGATTGGCTCTGGGGTCAGGAGCCAACGCAGCATGAGCGCGCGCGCCGATCATCTTGTTATCGCCTCGATGGTCGACCACGGGGCGAAAGTCCTCGATGTGGGCTGTGGGGACGGCGCCCTGCTCGATATGCTGCAACGCGAGCGCGGCGCCGTCGGACGCGGGATGGAATTGTCGCAAGAGGGCGTCAATGCCTGCGTCGCCCGGGGGCTGTCGGTCGTGCGCGGCGACGCGGACCGGGATCTGCAGGACTATCCCGACGGGGCCTTCGATGTCGTCATCCTCTCCAAAACCATCCAGGCGGTGCGACGCCCGCCACTGGTGTTGATCGAGTTGCTGCGCATAGGCCGCTGCGCGGTGGTGTCGTTTCCGAACATGGGACACTGGCGGCAACGGGCGCGGCTGGCGCTGACGGGACGCATGCCCACCGCGCCTCACGCCCAAGGGGGATGGAGCGACTCCGACACGCTGCATCTTTGCACGATCCGCGACTTCACCGTGTTGATCGAGACCCTGGGGCTCGGCGTAGACAAGGCGGTCCCGATCAGCGATGGGGTGGCGCGGTCGCCCTTCGCTAAAAGCATATGGGCAGCGAACTGGCTCGCGGAGGAAGCCGTGTTCCTGCTGCGGAAGGCTTAAGCCGCGCCGCATGCGGGTCGCTCGAAAAGCGTGACGGCTGTGGCGCCGTAAGAGCCCTCGCCCAATCTCCGATAGCCGAGTTTCAGCGCCACCCTGACCGAACCCATGTTGGCCGGCTCGATCATGCAGACGCAGCGCGGGCCAGCGAAGGCCTCGTCAAGCCAAGCCTGCGCAGCACGCATGGCTTCGGTGGCGATCCCCCGGCCCGCCGCCGCTGTCGCCACACCCCACCCCGCTTCCGGAGCGCCGTCGAAGCATGGCCCCAAACCCCGTTTGAAATCAGCGAAACCGACTTCGCCCAGATAGGCGCCGCCGTCAGCCGCACAGACCGCCCAATAGCCAAAGCCCAGCATCGGCCACATGCCGAGATAGCGCATCAAACGATACCAGCATTCCTGCGCCGTCGCGGGCTTGGCCCCGATGAACCGCGTCACCTCGGGATCGGACCAGAGAGCGACAACCGCGTCGAAGTCGGCCCGCCGGTGCGGGCGCAAGACCAGCCGTGCGGTCCGCAGCACCGGCGCCTCGTTCACTCGCTGATGGCCTGCAGGTCTTGCTCGCCCGTGCGGATCCGAACCGCCTGATCCAGATCAAACACCCAGATCTTGCCATCGCCGATTTTGCCCGTGCGCGCGGCGGTGGCGATCGCGTCGACGGCCTTCTCCCAAATCTCTGTGGGAGCGATCACTTCCACCTTCACTTTCGGCAGCAGCTTCACTTCATATTCTGCGCCGCGATACACCTCGGTCTTGCCGCGCTGGCGGCCAAAGCCGCGCACTTCCGACACCGTGGCCCCGGTGGCGCCAGCGTCCTTCAACGCTTCCAGCACAGCGTCGAGCCGACTGGGTTTGACTACAGCAGTAATCAGCTTCATCGCATCCAACCCTCTGCGCTCACAGCATCATCAAAGCGCAACACAGAAGGCGCAGCAAGACCTCTCCTCGGCGACGATCGCGCGCGGCCTAAGCGCGCGCGCCGAACCTGGCTGCAGCTCTCACCACTCGCCGCCCAGGGACGCCCGGACGCGCCTCCAAACGCTTTACGGCCTCCATCAACACAAGCCCGCCAAAAGAAGGCCACAAGCGCTCTCCTACCGCCTCCAGCGCCTCGGCGCTTTTCAGGAAAAGCCGATTGTTCCAAGGCGGCGTATAAACAGCTCTCGAGGCCGCCAAAGGTTCGAACAGGGCAGCCGTGAAAAGGGCCGACAATTGGCGTCGGGAGTAGGGGCGACCGTGCCCAAAAGGGGTCGCGTCGCTGAGCGCCCAGGGGCTGAGGCGGTTGGCCGCGATCACAATGAGACGACCCTCCGGCGCCATGACGCGCCAAATCTCGCGCAGCAAATGATGCGGACTTTGCGCCTCTTCCAAAGCATGGACCAGGATCACCCGGTCAAACACCGCGTCCATCAGCGGCAAGCGTTCGTCCTCGGTCAATACTGAGGCGCCCAGTCCCCTCTCCGGCCAGGGGACTGCGCCTTGAGCGGCTGGAAAGGCGTTGACGATCCGTTGCGGATCGCCGGCCAGCTCCGCCAGCAGCGGCCCCGCATAGCCATAGCCGAGTACGTCCAAGCCGCTCACATCTGGCCAGGCGGCCGCCACCCGGCGCGCGAGCATGCTTCGCGCCGCTTCGCCCAGAGGCGAACCATAAAAGGCGGCGACGGCGGCGGCGTCCAAACGCATGGGCATCCATATGACGCGGATTCCGCGCGATTTCGAGGGCGCTGTGGGTTATGCTGATTTTATGTTGACCGTGCATCAATTCCCCTGCCTCGCCGACAATTATGGGTATCTGGCGCGCGACGCCGAGAGCGGGGCGGTCGTCGCCGTCGATACGCCGGACGCGGACGCGCTCCTTAAAGAGGCAGCCGCGCTCGGCTGGATCATCACTGATATCTGGAACACCCACTGGCACCCCGACCACGCTGGCGGCAACGCAAAGATTGTTGAGGCCACCGGGGCGCGTGTGACAGGACCCCGAGAAGTGTCGCGACTCGCTGCGACGCCTGATGTGATCGTCGCGGGCGGAGAAACCGTCCGCCTTGGGGCCACAACCGCGCAAGTGATCGATGTGGGCGGGCATACGCTGGGTCACGTCGCGTTCTACGCGGCGGCGGACCAGACCGTGTTTGTGGGCGATAGTCTCTTCGCTTTGGGTTGCGGACGGCTGTTCGAAGGAACGGCGGAGCAGATGTGGGCGTCGCTTCAGCGGCTGATGGTTCTGCCCCCCCAAACCCTCGTTTACTGCGCCCACGAATACACCGCCTCAAACCTGAGCTTCGCCCTGAGCGTGTCCAACACGCCCGCGCTCAAGGCGCGCGCCGAGGAGATCGGCGCGCTTCGCGCAGCCGGCAAGCCCACGGTGCCCACTACCCTCGCGCTGGAATTGGAGACAAATCCGTTCTTGCAGGCGGGGTCCGCCGCGCGCTTCGCAGCCCTGCGCGCTGCGAAAGACGGGTTCAGGGGTTAGTCGCTCGACGCAGCAGCGCTTCAGAGACGCAGAACCATCGCTGGCGACCAGCGGTTCGGTCAGGCCGCCATCAGAGTGGCCCATATGCGCCGTCGCGCGCGCTCATGGCGGGGCGAAGCCCTCTCCCGCCCTGACGCATTAAGCCTTTGTCTGAAGCCTCCTGAAAGCGCCCTGAAAAGGAAAAAACAGGACGTCGTTCGGCGCGGGGATCGGCCACCCGGCAGCGCCAGCGGATCCCAATGGGGCCCGTCCGCAAGGCCCCCATCGACGGTCATCGCCCCGTCGAACCTCCCCTCCAGACCGCGATCCCGGTTCAGATCGACATGATTTCCAAAGCTGACGTCTCGTTCAGGATAGCAGCGTGATGCGCAAGTCCGTTGCCTCTTCTGCGTCCCCGCCGCAAAGGCTGAGAACCCTTCTTTCGAGGGGCGCCTCGACGGCTAAGGCGACCTGGCCCTGAAGGGCCATGGCTTTAGGAGGCCAGGACTTTAAGAGGCCAGGACTTTAAGAGGACGGGGCTTTAAGAGGACGGGGCTTTAGGGGACAGGGCTAAAGGGACAGGGCTAAAGGGACAGGGCTTGCGCCCCCTCCTCAGGTCTTGTTCCCTAACGTTCCACACAAAGCGCGATGCCCATGCCGCCGCCGATGCACAAGGTGGCGAGGCCCCTCTTCTTGCCCGACCGGCGCATCTCATAGAGCAAGGTCGTCAGAACCCGCGCCCCCGACGCCCCGATCGGGTGGCCGATGGCGATGGCTCCGCCATTGACGTTCACGATCGCAGGGTCCCAGCTCATCTCTTTATTCACCGCCAAGGCCTGCGCGGCGAAGGCTTCGTTGGCCTCCACAAGCTCCAAATCGCTCAGCTTCCAGCCCGCCTTCTCCAGCGCGGCCTTGGAGGCAGGCGCTGGGCCAATCCCCATGATCTCAGGCGCCACGCCTCGGGAGGCGAAGGAGGCAATCCTGGCGAGCGGTTCAATCTTACGCCGGTTTGCTTCGGCTTCCGTCATCACCACCAGGACGGCCGCTCCGTCATTGATGCCGGATGCGTTGGCCGCGGTGACGGTGCCCTCCTTCTTGAAAGCGGGCTTGAGCTTGGCCGCATCCGCCACCGTCGCGCCAAGGCGTATATACTCGTCCCGGTCGATCGTGGCGTCGCCCTTGCGGCTTTTCACGGTCACGCGGGCTATCTCGTCGATGAATTTACCGGCTTTCTGCGCCGCTTCGGCTTTGTTCTGCGAGGCGGTGGCGAACTCATCCTGCGCTTCCCGCGTAATCTGCCACTTCTCGGCCACATTCTCCGCGGTGACGCCCATGTGGTAGTTGAAGAAGACGTCCGTCAATCCGTCCTTGATCATGCTGTCGGCAAACTCGAGCCCGCCCATTTTCTGGCCGGCGCGGAGATGCGCCACATGCGGGGCGAGGCTCATGCTCTCCTGGCCGCCCGCCACCACAATCCGGGCATCGCCATTGGCGATCTGCTGCATCGCCACCGCCACCGAGCGAAGGCCCGAGCCGCAGACCTGGTTCAGGCACCATGCAGGGCTTTCATCGGGCACGCCTGCGGCCCGGCTGGCCTGGCGCGCGGGATTCATGCCTTGGTTCGCCGTCAGCACCTGGCCCAGAATCACTTCGTCCACATCCGCAGCGTCCAGTCCGGCGCGTTGCAAAGCGGCCGAGATCGCCGTTCGGCCCAGCTCGTGGGCAGGAACGGAGGCAAACGAGCCATTGAAGCTGCCAACCGGCGTGCGGGCGGCCGACGCGATGACGATGGCGCTCATCAGTGTCTCCCAAAACCAAACTATGGTCCAACCAAATGCCTCGCCGCTTCTGCCCCAGGTCGCGTCAAAAGGCCAGCGCTGCAGCGGAGGCGCCGCCCGCGCTGCGCCGCGATGAAAGCGCACATCCAAACCTGGCATGCGTCCATCGCGCATCCCTGAACCGTCCTTGCGCGCCGCCGGCCCACACCGCCGGCCCAAGCCGCCGCACCAAGCCGCCGCCTTGCATTGCTGGCGCGAAAAAGCGATCCTTCGCCCAGGCGATGGGCCGCACGGGGATAAACACGTGTCTAAAAGCACTGGAACCGGCGACAACGGCGGCAAGGCCAAAACGGCGGAGGTCGTCGTTATCAAGAAGTACGCCAATCGGCGGCTCTATAACACCGCGACAAGCTCTTATGTGACGCTCGATCATCTCAGCGACATGGTCAGAAACGGGATCGATTTCGTGGTGCAAGACGCCAAATCCGGCGACGATATCACTCGCTCGGTGCTTACCCAGATCATCTTTGAACAAGAAAGTCGGGGTCAGGCTCTTCTGCCCATTCAATTTTTACGCCGCCTCATTTTGTTTTACGGCGATCAAATGCAAGGTCTGGTGCCAGGTTATCTGGACAAGAGCATTGAGGCTCTGGCGCGCAGCCAAGAACGTTGGCGGGATCAGATGACCAGAGCTTTCGGGGCGCCACTCGTCGGCGCCGCCTTCGAAGAACAAGCGCGGCAGAACATGGCCATGTTTGAACAGGCCTTGCGGGTTTGGAACCCCTTTCCAGGAGGCGGCGGGGAGGAGGACCAAAACTTGGAAACGCCGCCGCCGAAGGCCGCCATCGAGGAGTCCGCCACCCTCGAAACATTGAAGGCTCAAATGGAGGCGATGCAGAAGCAACTCGACAGCCTGTCTCGTTCGAAAAAGCCTTAGACGCTCGATAGTCCCCACTCACACCTGCACTGGCCAACATCGTCCCGCGCAGCGCCAACGATCCTTGTGCGGCCAAGGGGATGCTTGACGGCCCGCCGAGGGCGAGGCCTACACGACGACTTCGGGCGCGCCAGCGAAACGTTCCCAATGGACACATGCAGCGCGGCGGCCCCCAAAGGCCCAAAGCCAAAGACCTGTCGCTGGCGGCGCACGCCGCGTTTGGCAACGGCCCCTCCGAGAGGATCAAGCCAGACCCCTAGGCGTTTGTGGCCCGCGTTTTGCTTCACCGATCCCATGCACATGCGCCCCCGTTCCTCCCCACGCATTGCGGCCGACGCCACGTGTTTTGGACGTCGCGCCTCAGATCTCGCGTTCGCTTCCGCGCCCGGCGCCTGGTTCGGCCGCCGCTCCGGGGACCGTAAGGCCAAGACAGGGCACTCGCTGGGTTTCGCCGCCCAACTCGCCGCTCAAATCGCGGAGCAAGCTTCGCCAGCCAAGCCAGCGACCATCTATGAACGCGCGCGGCCCGCCCGGGCCGGCCTCGTTAAGGACTTTAAAACGTGATCCCCGCCTGGACGGTCACACGCTGGATCGATTTCACGATCGCAGCGGCGCTCGGGCTTTGGTGCCTTTAAGCGCGCTCTTTCGCAAACAGGCGCCTACTGGCCGCCGCCGAAGTCGACATCCCGACGGGCGGATATAATCGTCACGACGACGCCTGCGATCACATCGAGAAGCGCCGTGACCATTATCAAGAAAAATGTCGTGGTCGCAAAAGCCGGATGAAGCAAGAATTCAATAAGCGCAACGATAAACACGACCATTGAAAGCGCGTGATTAAAGATCGCCGCAGACCCAGTTGATGTGGACTTAATCAACTCTATAAAAAGCAAGACCATCGATAGGAAGACCAGAAAAGACCCTGTCGTGACCCTCCACTCCACTGTCTTCAAGACGCCATCGACCTCCTCTTGGGACGCCATCGGAATCGAAAACCAAACCGCGTCCAAGCCGGCCCTGAACTCCGCAGCGCCGCCGCCGCCCATGCCGCTCGAAAACGCCATGAGGTTGTAAATCAGCATCGGCGCCAAGATCAGCGGAAACACATTGAAAATCGCGCCCATGGGGCCCCCTTGTCGGGAGGGACCTTGTCCGCGTCGCTGCTGCGCCATCCGGGTCGCCTGGCGTTCTATCAGCAGCTCGCGGTACTCGCCCTCTCTCATGGCAATTCATCCATCCCCTGCGGGTTGCGCGCCCGAGAACGCAGCCACATAACCCCAAACAGGTCGGTCGCTGTAGCCGCAAGCCGACCCAAGTTTGTATACTTGGACCGACCCGCCCCGCGAGCCCGATGGTTAACATCTAAAAACTCGACCGTGAAGCCTTCACGCAGCATCAGCGCGGCCATGTAGCGATGCATGTGGTCGAAATAGGGAAGGCGCAAAAAGGCCTCCCGCTTGAAAACCTTAACCCCGCTGCCGCTGTCGTCGGCGCCATCGTTCAAAAGCCGCTTTCGGACATTATTGGCGATCCGGGAGGCGAGACGTTTGGCGAGGCTGTCCTGACGTCTGGCCCTGCGGCCCGCCACCATGCCCAACGCCTCCGGAGCCCCAGGGCGGGTCAAGCGCGCATAAAGCGCGGGCAGGTCGGCGGGGTCATTCTGCCCGTCGCCGTCAAGGGTGCCCACGATCGGCGCCCTTGCAAGCATGACGCCGGTGCGCACCGCCCGGCTCTGCCCCGCATTGGCCCGGTGGCCCACCACCCGCAGCATCGGAAGCTCCGCGCGAGCGGCGGCGAGTTCGGCTTTGGTATCGTCTCGGGAGCAATCGTCCACGAACACCATCTCAAAGGACCGCCCCGTTAAAACAGCAGCGATCTCGCGCGCAAGGTTTGCGGCGTTGCCCGCTTCATCGTGAACCGGCACGACGACGCTGAACTCAACAGGGCTGGGTCCATCGGACCGCCATTCGACGGGTCTGAATGCGACAGGAGCGGATGACAAGGTCGTGCGGTCCCCAAGGCGCCGGGCGTGCGGACCGCCGCGACATCCTCACGTCGCGCCCCCCCGCTCATGCCGGCCATGTGCGTTCTTGCAGGGGCCTCATAACGCCTTGCGGCGCCAAACGCGAGACCGCAGCGGCAGCCAAGGGACGACAAGCCAGGGGAAGACAACCGGCCCAAGCCCCGATAAAGAATGGTCCGACCCATGACCCAGGGCTTTGCGCCACCTTCCCTTGACCGCCTTGCGCGCAGCCCGTGGGCCTACGCCATCATCGCGTTCGCCGTGCTCGCCTGCGCCCTGCCCGGCGTGTTCTCCCTGCCTGTGCTCGATCGCGACGAGGCCCGCTTCGCCCAAGCCACCAAACAAATGCTTGAGACCGGGGACTTCGTAACGATCTCGGTGCAGGACGAGCCCAGGAACAAGAAGCCGATCGGGATCCACTGGCTGCAAGGGGCCACCGCGGGCCTGACCACCCATGACGAAATTTGGGGCTTTCGTTTGGCTTCCTCGTTCGGCGCGCTCCTGTCGGCGTTTGCGATCATGTGGGGCGGTTCGGCGCTGTTGGGGCGTTCGGCTGCGTTCGCCGGAGCGTTGGCGTTCGGAAGCATGATCCTGGCGTCCACCGAAGCCATGATCGCCAAAACGGACGCCATGCTCTGCGGGCTCACCGCGCTCGCCATGGCCGCTCTGGCGAGGCTTTATCTTGGACAAGGCGGCCGAAGGGAGGCCTTGATCTTCTGGGGAGCGGTGGGCGCCGGAGTGCTCGTGAAGGGCCCCATCACGCCGCTTGTGGCGGCGCTGGCGCTGGCGGTGTTGGCTGTTTGGGAGAGGAAGGCGTCCTGGATGCTGCCTTTGAGGCGCTGGACAGGGCCTGCTCTGGCTGCGCTGATCGTGGCGCCCTGGATGATCGCTATCGGGATCGAAACGCAGGGTCGCTTCTTCACAGAGGCCCTGGGCGGCGACCTGGGACCGAAAGTGGCGGGCGGTCATGAAGGCCATTTCGGCTGGCCAGGCGCTCACGCGCTCCTGACCCCAATCCTGACCTTTCCAGCGACCTTTCTGCTGATCCCCGCCGTGGCGCTCGGCGTGGGCGCATTGCGGGCGGGACGGGACAGTCCAGAGCACGCCCCGCTGCGCTTTCTTCTCGCCTGGGCTTTGCCCACATGGGCGATGTTTGAGCTCCTGCCGACCAAGCTCCCGCATTACACCCTGCCTGCCTACCCTGCGTTCGCTTTGCTCATGGGCCTCGCATTGACCCAAATCGGCGCCTGGGGCGCATGGACACGGCGGGGCGGGACAGCTCTGTTCCTTCTGGGCGGGGCGTCCCTCACAGGCTTGGCGGCCTATCTGTCGACCTTCGCCCCAGGTCTTGAGGCGGAGGATCAGCTTCGGGCGGCCCAGGTAGGGGCGGCGGGAGGCGTCGCGCTTGTGGCGGCGGCCTTGGCTCTGTGGGGCGCGCGGCAGGCCATCACGGCGTTGATGGTGTTGGTCCTGTCCGGGGCGGTCGCAGCCTACGCCCTACGGGAGCGCCTGCTGCCGGCGGCGACCGAGCTTTTGGTCAGCGCCGAAACCGCGCACGCGCTGGAGCGAGAGGCGCTGACGCCAGCGCCAGGAGGCGCGCTTCTGGTGGTCGGGTATCGGGAAACCAGCATCGTCTTCGAGACGCGAACCGATACGCGGTTGGTTTCGGTCGAAGAGGCCGGTACGGAGGCGCAAGCCGGGGATGTCGCGGTCGTCAATCAGGCGCTGGGCCAAGACTCAGGCTTGCCCGAGGCTTTGAGACGGCGCGGACTGGCCTTCGAACCGGCGGGAGCGCCAGTGGTTGGGCTCAACTACTCCAATGGCGATCCCGTTGTTTTGCAACCGGGGCTCATCCAAACCTCCCCTCTTTCGGCATCTCAGGCGGCGCAAGAAGCGGACGATCGCTCATAGCGCTCCTCGCCAGGACCGCAGCAGGTTGAAACAAAGGCCATAGGGGGCTTGCGCGCCCTTCGAGCCCGGGCCAACAAGCCCCTTGCCCGATCGGACGACGGAACAAAGCGAAGCCAGACCGCGCAAACCGCCTGTCGCAACGCATGGGGTCGATCAGGACAGGAGACACACGCGTCGCTGTCAGCCCTGAAGCGCCCCAGACCATGTCCGCCAGCGTAGCCCTATGGCCGGTTGCATTGATCGAACGCCGCCCTAGGCGGCGTTGGCGTGATCTGTCGCACCGTTGGACTTGACGCTGCCCATAACCCGCTCCCCTGCGATGATGTAGCGGTCATGCTCGTCGCGCAGCACATAGCCGCCTGTCCTCAGGGTTTCCAGGATCCGGTAGGTCGTGGTGCGGGGCAGCTTGGCGCGGCGCGCCGTTTCGGTCACGGTCAGGCCGCGGCTGCCGCTCAACGCCGCCATGGCTTGAAGACCCCGCAAAAGTGCGCGGATGGGGCGAACAGCTTCCTGTGGCGATGGCTGCATAGGCGTCGTCTCCGGTTCGTCGGCCGGGATCCGCATAACCTTCGGCTGCGGACCTGCGGCCCCTGCACAGCCGGAGATGGCGCCCGAAGCCCGATCGTCCAGGGCCGTCGTCGCGATTTTTTTCAGTTCGGCGGTTTGGCCCCGCCCCGCAAGGCCCGGAACATCAAGCACACACTGATCAAGGGCCGCGCGCATATCGCGAAGAGCCTTTGCGCCGGCGTGCGAGCGGCTTTGGCAGCGAACCGCGCCAGGCCCTGTCCCTCCCGACGGCCCGCCTGGGCCCGACGGGATGGACTGAACCGCACGGCGGAAGCGGCAGGCAACAACAACACCGCTCCGCCCGCCTCCTCGGCCCGGCGACACAGATCCAGGTCCTGGGCGTCGGTGACATAGCCCTCGTCGAAACCGCCAAGCGCTTCAAAATCGTCTCGGGGGATCAGCATGAAGGACGCTGAGACGCTCGCGACCGGGATCGCCTCCTCGTCCATCAATTGGGCGCGGGTTGGTGCGTCCGCCTGTCGGCGTCTGGAGACTTCCGGCTCTCCGCCCAAGCCCAGGGCGACAGAGGCCGCTGACCAGGCGGTCAGCGATCCAACCCGGGCGGCCTGCTCGTCACGGCCCTCGGCGTCAGTGAGCTTGCCCCCCATGATCCAGGGGGAGCGCGCCTGGCAGCCGGCGGAGACCATGCGTTCAACCGCGCCGCGTTGCAGCACCACGCTCGGGTCGATGAACAGCAACCAGCGGCCAGAGGCCCTCCCAGCGCCAAGATTGGCCGCTGCAGCCCGACCGATGGTCCGTCGGCTTTGGACCAGCTTCACGTCCCGGCGATCCGCCTGAAGCGCCCGAAGTGCAGAGGAGACCGCTGCGGGATTGCCGTTGTCGACAATCACGACTTCGTCGATCCAAGCCTCCCCGAGGACCGAACGCAGGCAAAGCTCCAAGGGTTGGCCAGTGTGACGGGTCACGATCACGGCCGAAACCCGGTCGTCCTGCATGCGCTGCGCGCGGGTTTGCGATGCTTTTGGATCCACCGCCGAAAGGCTCCCTGACACTCTTTACTGTGACCCTTTCCCCGCCCTTGGGCCAGCGCTTTTGCCCGTCAATGCGCGACCTTTTTGCAGACAAGGGCGAGGCAAAAGGCCTTCAAGAGGCGATGTCGCTCATGACGGGATCGGTTTTGGCAGCGCCCTCTGCTTCACAAAGGCGGCGAAAGCTGGGTCCTCGCCGGCAAGATTGTCGAGAGCATAGGCGCAGAAGTCGGGATTCTTGAGCCACCAGTCCATATAGTCCGCCCAACTTTGCCAACGGCGGGCCGCATCGCCTCCGAGATCCGGCTCGTAAAGCAGAATATAAGCGCGTTCAAACAGCGCGATGAGCATTTCGAAATAGATGCGTTTCTGCTGACCCTGGTGGGCGGTCAGAAGGGGCCGTTCAGGGGCTTCGCCCATCAGGTCCAATTCGGGGTGATTGAGGACCGCTTCGAGGAAAGCGGTGTATTGCTGCGACAATTCGACATAAATCTCGTCCTCGCGCTGTTCGATCTCTTTGTGTTCGTTGATCCGCTCAGCCCGCATTTCCCGCCAGATCGCGAACAGCGCCAACGGAAAGCCAAGCACCGTCACCAGATAAGATGCATATTCCCAAAAGCGGAGGGCGTCGTCGTGCATGTGGAGAGCATAGCTCTTCAGAAGCCAAGAATCACCTGCGGACGCCGTTCTTAGGCTCTCGCATTAGGCTCTCGCATTAGGCTCTGGCGTTAGGCTCTGGCGTTGGGCTCTGGCGTTGGGCTCTGGCGTTGGGCTCTGGGTCGATCCCACTGGTCGCTGGGAGCCCGTCGCTCGGACAATGGCAGGCTCGCTGCCGGCCCGATTGAAACGCGGAGGCCCCCGTTATGGAGACGCTCACCGCAAATCCGGCGACGTCGCCTCGCGCGCCAAGGCCGCGACCGCGGCCTCAAGGCTCATCACCTGCTGGTGCTCGCCCCCAAGCCGGCGGAGCGCGACCTTGCCCTCTTCCGCCTCCTTGCGGCCAACGACCGCGATCACCGGCGTTCTTGCAAGGGAATGCTCGCGCACCTTGAAATTGATCTTTTCGTTGCGGGTGTCGACTTCGGTGCGGAGACCTGCCGCCCGAAGCGCCGCAGCGACCTGCTCTGCGTATGCATCAGCATCGGAAGTGATGGTCGCCACCGTCACCTGCACCGGGCTGAGCCACAGCGGGAACGTGCCCGCATAGTTCTCGATGAGAATGCCAATAAACCGCTCGAACGAACCCAGAATCGCGCGATGCAGCATGACAGGCTTATGCTTGGCGCCGTCCTCACCGATATACTCCGCCCCAAGACGATCGGGCAGGACATAGTCGAGCTGGATCGTCCCGCAGGTCCATTCCCGGCCAATGGCGTCCTTCACGATGAAATCGAGTTTTGGCGCATAAAACGCGCCGTCGCCTACGGCGATGACAGGCTCGATGCCAGCCATGCGGGCGGCATTGGCCATCATGCCCTCGGCCTTGTCCCAAAAAGCGTCATCGCCAGCGCGCTTTTCGGGCCGCGTGCCGAGATTGACATGGGCGGCTTGAAGACCGAAGTCGCCATGCACCACGCGCACCAGCCGGATAAAGGCGGCGACTTCCTCCTCAATCTGGTCCTCGCGGCAAAAGATATGGGCGTCGTCTTGAGTGAACGCCCGCACCCGCATCAAGCCGTGAAGAGACCCTGACGGCTCATAGCGGTGACAGGCCCCGAACTCCGCCATACGGATCGGAAGCTCTTTGTAGGAACGCTGGCCGAACTTGAAGATCTGCAGATGTCCTGGGCAGTTCATAGGCTTCAGCGACAGGGTCTCTTCCTCCACCGTCTCGCACACAAACATGTTCTCGCGATATTTCTCCCAATGGCCGGACTTCTCCCAGAACACCCGATCCAACACTTGCGGCGTCTTCACTTCCGTGTAGCCAGCCGCTTCCAGACGGCGGCGCATATAGGCTTCGATCGTGCGCCATAGGGTCCACCCTTTTTCATGCCAGAAGACCATGCCGCGTCCCTCTTCCTGCATATGGAAGAGCCCCTGCTGGCGACCGATGCGGCGATGGTCGCGCTTTTCGGCTTCCTCAAGGCGGTGGAGATGGTCGGCAAGCTGCCTCTCGTCCGCCCAGGCCGTCCCATAGATGCGCTGCAATTGCGGGTTTTTTGGATCGCCCCGCCAATAGGCCCCGGCGAGCTTCATGAGCTTGAAGGCTTTGCCAAGGCGGCCCGTGGAGGGCAGATGCGGTCCGCGGCAGAGATCCGCCCACTGGTCGGCATGGGAATAAACCGTAATCGCCTCCCCCTCTGGAATGATGTCGTCAATGATCTGGGCTTTGAACTCTTCGCCGATCGCCTTGAAGTGCGCGATCGCCTGTTCGCGACCCCAGACTTTTCGGAGAATGGGCAGATCTAAATCCACGATCTCGCGCATCCGCGCCTCGATCTTCTCAAAGTCGTCGGAGGAGAATTTTTCCGCACGATAGAAGTCATAATAAAAGCCGTCATCGACGACAGGACCGATCGTCACTTGCGTCCCGGGAAACAAGTCCTGCACAGCCTGGGCGAGAACATGCGCCGCGTCATGGCGCAGGACCTCAAGCCCCTCCGCGCTGTCCCGCGTGACAAGAGCCAGGGCCGCGTCGCCCTCCAGGGCGCGGGACAGATCCCACCAGCCTCCGTTCACCTTCGCGGCCACGGCCTTCTTGGCGAGACCCTTGGAAATGCTTTCCGCGATCGCGAGGGGCGTGACGCCAGCGTCGTATTGGCGCTTGGCGCCGTCGGGAAATGAAACAGTGATCATGGATGTCGCTCGTTATTGTCCGGCGGGATTGTCCGGCGGGGCGCGGTATCCGCTTCGCCAGTCGCCATAGGTCCAGGGGGCATGCCAAGGCGCCGAAGGCGGATCGGCGGGAACCGGGTCATATCCCCAACTCCCCCCCGGCCGACACCGACAGAGGCGGGCCAGCCCCATCCACCCCCCAGCCCAGGCGCCGTGGGTTGCAATCGCCTCGCAGGCGAAGGCGGAGCATGACGGCATATGCCGACATCGGCTGATCAGGCGCAAGGCGGGAGACAGGGTCGCCTGATAGACTTTAATAAAAACGATCAAAGCCTGAGACGGCCAGCCTTGGGCCATGGCGCCTGCCCTTCGAAAAGAGGCCTTAGAGGTCCCGGGGCTTTGCGCGTCACGCCGCTGCGGCGCGCCCCGGAAACAGGCGCCGCCGGCGTCACGCGGTGATTGTGTCAGGAAAAATCAACGTCATGATGCGTCCGGCTATCATAATCGATGCAGCGCCTCAATGCGGCTTCATCAACCGCTCGGTTGCATCACCCCCATCGCTTCATCAGCGCCGCCTTTTCTCTCCCCTCGCTTGGCTGCCTCGTTAGACGCCGGTGGCGAACTGGCTCGGCCGCCTGGCCTCCACCCCGTCATAAAGAGAGGCGATGAAGGCGAAGTCAGCGTCGTAATCGCCGCTCGGCCAGACCGCCGCCGCGAGCGAAATCGTCTTTGCGCCATAGTCCAGGATAGAGACCACGATCGGGACCTCCGCGCCGCGGGCGATATGATAATAACCCCTTTTCCAGTGCGCGTTCAGCGCGCGGGTGCCCTCTGGCGCAATCCCCAGGACGAGATCTTCTTCTCCTGCGAATGCGTCGCGCATTTGCGCGACAACGTCATGAGAAGCGCTTCGATCCACGCCAATGCAGCCGAACGCTCTTAAGAACCAGCCGAAAGGGCCGCTTGCGAGACTTTTCTTGCCCATCCATCGAAGCCGAACCTGATAGCGTCCCGCAGCGACGATCATCCAAAAGCCGTCCCAATTGGACGTGTGCGGCGCAGCCAGGAGCACGCAGCGCCGGTAGCCGGGCCAGGCCCCGCGCACCCGCCAGCCAGTCGCCGCCAGCAGCGCGCCGCAGACAAGCCGCACAAACGGCGCCCACATATCACGCGAGGGAGCTGGGCTCGTCGAGGTCGGCGCCAAGCGTTCATGCTTTAAAGCCAGAAGCGGCGGCGAAGATAGGGCGTCCATGGCGCGATGGTGACTTGGAACGGCCTCGCCGTCGAGACCTCAGCGGCAGACGGCTTCAACCCAAAGGCGCGCCCTGCGGCGGGGTCACGCCTACGGGACAACGGCGTCGCACGTCGCCGATCCCGCCGCCTCCAGCTGGGGCCGTTACGACGAAGACGTCCTCACAGCCTTGGCCGATCGGCCGGAGACGCTCGCAGACCTGCGCGCCGCCGGCGGCAGGAGCGCAGGCGTAGCCCTCGTTGCGCAGGGCGGCGATGATCGAGGCTTGGGATTGGCCCGCGCCGAAGCGTTGGGGCACCTGGGCGGTGAAAGCCTGGTGAACTGAGGCGAAAGCGCCCGTCGGATAGGAGAAGCCTTGCGCCCCCGCAGCGGCCGACGATGACGTCGTTGAAGGGGACGTCGTTGAAGGGGACGTCGTTGAAGGGGGCGTCGCGGAAGAGGGCGCCGCTGAAGAAGGCGCCGCCGAGGCGGGCGGCGCGGCCGATGTCTGCGGGTTCGCCTGCGCAGGACCCGCAGAAGCGGACCCCGAGGCGTCCGCAGGGCGGCTCTCGCCCTGCCCCCGCATCCAATCAGGGACGCGGATGCGGACTTCCTGCGGCAACGCCGCGCAGCCTGCGGCCGCGAAAGCCAAAGCCAGGATCATCACACGCATCACTCAAGAGCTCCCGCCTTTTGCCAGCGAACGCCATCCTGCCGCCGACGCTCGCTCGCGCAATGTCTTACACGGGAATATGGCGACGTGGCGCGTCATTCGCCATATTCGCGAGTTCAGCCTTCAAAAGAAACTGCGCCGCGTGAGGGAACGCCGTGCTGGGCCTCCGCAATGGCGGCGGCGGCGGCCTCAAAGGCCAACAGCGTGGAGGCATGGCGCGGCGGGTAGCCCGCAACGCCGGAGAGATGCCGCAGCTCCCAAAACCTGCCGACAGGGGGCGGGCCATTGTCTTTCAACATCGCCCTTAGGGCGTCCCGGGCCTCGAGGACCTCAGCGATGGTCGCCCCAATCGCCGAGCCGGAGAGAATCGCCGCGCTCGCCTGCCCCAAAGCGCAGGCCTCAGGTTCAACAGCGATGGCTTTGATCTGCTCACCATCCAGAACGACATCGACGGTGACGATCGACCCGCAAACGCGACTGACCTTCCTTGCGGTCCCCCCTGGCGCAGAGAGCCGCCCAAGATGAGGGATGTCGGCCGCGAGCTCCAAAATCCGCGGGTGATAAAGCTCGTCCATGGCCGTCATATAAGCGCAGAACCGCCGCTCATCCAGCGGGCGGGCGCTCAAGCGCTGCAGGATGGCCAAGGCCCTTAGGGCCACATCACGGTGATGCGCCTCCCCAAAGCGACGCATGCCCCAAGACGACCCCCCCCAAGACGACAATCCCGGGACGACAATCCCGGGACGACAATCCCGGGACGACAATCCCGGGACGATCCCAAGACGGCGTTCCTCCCGGCCGAAGTCCATGGGGCGGCCGTGCGACCGGGGTCAAGCGTCGGCAGCAACCATGGCCTTGCCCCCATCACGTTCCCCCACAGCGTGCAGTCGCGACGACAGCAACCGTGAAGGGCCGTTTTTCGCACCATGCTTCGGGCCGCGCGTCGACGCCCGCCGCCCCCTGCGCCAAAGCGGGTCCGAAGGGCTGTAACGCCTCTGTTCGCAGGAGCGGTGGCCGCCGGGGGACGCCGCGATCGGTAGCGCGCCGCCCTTTCCCGGATCGCTGCGCTTTCAGCCCCGCTCGGCTTTGCCCGCGCGGCGCCACCGCGACCCATTCGCCCCGTCCAAGACTTCAATCCCTTTTTGCGCCAGCGCAGCGCGCAGCCGGTCGGCCTCGACCCAGTTCTTCGCCGCCCTCGCCTCGGTCCGCGCCACGACCAAGGCCTCGATCTCGGCGGCGTCATCGCCAATCCCTTGGAACCAAACCGCGGCGCTCTGCTGGAGCACCCCGATCAGTTCGCCGCTGGCCCTCAAAGCGGCTTTGAGCGCCGACCGATCCTCAGCCGTCCTGGCGAAGGCTTCTTGCCCTGCGAGGGCGAAAAGCTCCGCCATGGCTTTGGGCGTGTTGAGATCGTCGCACAAAGCTGCAAGGACGGCGGGGGCGGGCGCGCCCGCCTGATCGGGCGCGTCCGCAAGCCGCTCAATAACGCCATAGAGCCGATCCAGGCTTGCTTTGGCCTGCTCAAGCAGGTCCCGCGAGAAATTCAGCGGGGCCCGATAGTGCCCCGACAAGAGAGCCCAACGGATCGCTTCACCCGGCCAGTCCTTCAGAAGCTCTCGCACCAATCGGACATTGCCAAGGCTTTTGGCCATCTTCTCGCCCTCGATATCCAGAAAGCCATTGTGCAGCCAGTATCGCGCCAGAGGCGCGCCAAAAGCGCTCTCGGATTGAGCGATTTCGTTTTCGTGGTGCGGGAAGATCAGGTCCAGGCCGCCAGCATGGATGTCGATGCTGGTCCCCAACTCCGCTGCGATCATCGCTGAGCATTCAATATGCCATCCCGGCCGACCAGCGCCAAAGGGCGCTGGCCAAGCGGGCTCGCCAGGCTTGGCCGCTTTCCAAAGGGCGAAGTCCGACGCGGATCGCTTGTCGTCTTCGCCCTCCACCCGGGCGCCAGCCAAAAGATCGTCCTGGCTGCGGCCGGAAAGCTTGCCGTAATCTTCGTCCGCGGCGACGCAGAAATAGACCCCACTCTCTGCAGGATAGGCGCAGCCGCAAGCGAGCAAGCGGCTGATCATGTCGATCATGCCGTCGACATGCTGCGTCGCCCGGGGCTCCTTGCTGGGCCGCAAGATGTTCAGCGCCTCGCTGTCCTGGCCATAAATCCTGGCGTATCGCTCGGTGAAGGTCGCCATGTCCTCGCCGGCGGCCGCAGCCCTGGCGATGATCCGATCGTCAATATCGGTCAAGTTACGAGCGTAAATCACGCGGCTTTCGCCATAAACAAAGCGTAGAAGCCGAAACAGCACGTCAAACGACACCGCCGGACGATAATTGCCGATATGAGCGTAATCATAAACCGTCGGTCCACAGACATACATCGTGACACGCTGGGGATCGGCCGGGGTGAACCGTTCTTTCGCTCTTGTGAGGGTGTTCGACAAAAATACGTCCATTGGGGTGTGCATCCGAGGAAAAGGCGCTTACGTAGGAGATGACGAGCATGCTAAGCTCCCATCGTCCGCATTGTCTTCGGGGTCAACCCAGAGGCGGCGCGGCCTGAGGGCAACCTTGCGGGCGGGCGTTAAGTCCGAGGATTCCCCTCGGCTCGACTCCCCGCCCCTCAGCGGAAAGAGAGTTTACCGAATGGACGGAATGGCGAAACTGCGGGCGGTCGCGCCCGATGCGGCAGCGCGGCCAAGCCGCGACCAAGCGATGGACGCGGTGCGGACCCTGCTCGCATGGGCTGGCGACGATCCTGACCGCGAAGGCCTCTTGGACACGCCCCAGCGTGTGGTCGACGCCTTTGGCGAATGGTTCCGTGGCTATGCGCAAGACCCCAAGGACGAATTGTCCCGCACCTTCGAAGAGGTGGGCGGGTATGACGACATCGTCATGCTGAAGAGCATCGATGTAGAAAGCCACTGCGAGCACCACATGGCGCCGTTTCTGGGCAAGGCCTATGTCGCCTACATGCCGACAAACCGTGTTGTGGGCATCTCAAAAATCGCCCGCGTCGTGGAGATTTTCGCCAAGCGGCTTCAGACCCAAGAAACGATGACCGCGCAGATCTGCGACGCGATCAGTGAGGTCTTGAAGCCGGCCGGCGTGGCTGTGCTTATCGACGCCGAGCACCAGTGCATGTCGACCCGCGGCGTGCACCATAAGGACGTCACCACTGTGACGACGCAGTTCACCGGCGTCTTCAAAACCGACCCAGAACTCAAAGCCCGTTTCCTGAAACTGGCCGGCTACGGTTGAGACGAACAGGCCCTTGAACGGCCGCGGACCTGGACGCATGGTGGCCGCCATGCGTCCGTTCCTTCTTGTGTTTCTTGCCATAGGCCTCGCGGCCTGCGCCTCTCGGCCGCCGCCCTTCATGGACTCCGCCCTTGGAGGCTCTCTGAACGACCGTTCAGACCGCCCGCCGGCGCACGCCACGCCGCCCGCGCGGGAGATCGCCTTCTCCGCCTATCCCTGTTTCGGCTTCTGTCCGGACTTCACGGTTTGGGTCAACGCCCTTGGCGAGGTGCGCTACGACGGCCGCCATTTCACGGCGTTGCAGGGCGTGCACACGCTCCCCCCCAATCCAGCCCTGTTTCAAGCGCTGGAGGCATTGACGGGCTCCCCGCAACTGCCTTGGCCCGTCGACGACGTGCAGCCAGGCAAAGGCGACTGCAGTCCAGTCGCCACCGACCTGCCAAGCTACGCGCTCTCGGCGTCGTCGGCGGCGGGGGTCCGCGGCTTCGTTTTTTACGCCGGCTGCGGCGGCGCCCAAGCCGCTCGCGCCCGCGCTCTCACTGACGCCGTCCTGCATACCCTCGCGGCCCATGGCGTGCCGACCGAAGGGATCCCGCCTGATCGAGGCGCGCCATGACCCAAGCGGAGATGGGCGCCATCCTCGCGCCGCGCTGGAACGCCGACGGCCTTATCGCAGCCATCGCTCAAGATGCGGTCACGAAGACCGTCTTGATGTTGGCCTGGATGAACGAGACGGCTTTGCACGCAACCCTGAAGACGGGCCGGGCGACCTATTGGAGTC
The DNA here is from genome assembly GCA_018971945.1 of Alphaproteobacteria bacterium. Taxonomy (GTDB): domain Bacteria; phylum Pseudomonadota; class Alphaproteobacteria; order Caulobacterales; family Aquidulcibacteraceae; genus REEB509. The sequence continues at coordinate 23,413 of JAGWZH010000039.1, forward strand.
GCTCGCGCAGCAGGCTTTGGGTCAAAGGCGAAGAGAGTGGGCATGCCCAGCGCGTGATCGAAGTGCGCATCGATTGCGACCAAGACGCGATTCTCCTTCTCGTCGAACAGGACGGACCGGCCTGCCACACAGGGGCGGCCGATTGCTTCTATCGGATGGTCCGGCCTGACGGGTCGCTGGAGCGGCCATGAGCGAAGCCTTCGAGGACGCCCTTGCGTCGCCGGCCTGGGCGCGGGAGGAGACCCGAACGGTCACAGCCCCCGGAGACGCGTCTGGGCGAGTGGATGCGTTCTTGGCGCAAGCTTGGCCGGATTTGTCCCGGTCGCGCATTCAAGGTCTGGTGGGCGAAGGTCGGCTCACCATGGACGGCGCCCCCGCCATGCTCGCCGCGGCGAAGGTGCGCCCGTGGGCCGTTTACGCGCTTACCCTGCCGCCTGCCGCGCCGGCGGCGCCGCAGCCTCAAAATCTAGAACTCGCCGTCGTGGCTGAAGACGAACATCTGATCGTGGTGAATAAAGCGGCAGGGATGGCGATGCACCCGGCGGCAGGATCCCCGGACGGCACTGTGGTGAACGCCCTTTTGCACCATTGCGCGGAAAGCCTGTCAGGGATCGGCGGGGTCGCGCGACCCGGGATCGTGCATCGGATTGACAAGGACACCACGGGCCTCGTGGTCTGCGCCAAATCCGACGCTGCCCATGCAGGCCTCGCCAAACAATTCGCCAAGCACGCGATCGAGCGGGTCTATTACGCCGTCGCCCGCCCCGCCCCATGGCCCAAGACCGGCGTCGTGGACGCACCCCTCGCCCGCAGCGCCGACGACCGGCGCAAGATGGGTGTGACGCGGACCTCTGGCGCGGGCAAGCGGGCCGTGACGCATTTCTGGACGATCGAAGCATTCGGCCAGCAGGCGGGCCAGGCGGCTGGTCGCGGCGCGGCCGCGTTCGTGGAGTGTCGGCTTGAGACCGGACGGACGCACCAAATCCGCGCGCACATGGCCCATCTTGGTTGCCCGCTGATCGGGGACCCCCTTTACGGGAAGCAGAGAAGCTTCAAGGCCGAGGGGGCGGGGGCGGACCTCGACGCTGCCAGGGCGGCGGTTGAGGCCTTCCCGCGACAAGCCTTGCACGCAGCCCTGCTGGGCTTTGTCCACCCGATCACGGGGGCGACCCTGCGTTTTGAAGCCCCTTTGCCCGACGATATGGCAAGCCTTATCGCCGCTTTGCGGCGGATGTGACCGTGGTCGCGAGAGGAGAAGGGTTTCTGTCATCTGTCCCCGCGCGGCGTCTCCAACCGGCGATCCAAGACGAGCCCAAACATGTTGGAAAAGCGCCGTCATCGCCGCAATCCCGCCGTCAAACGAGGCGATAAAGATACCTAGGCTTACCCTCCTCCCAGGGGTTGATACCCCCCTTGACGGCCTCCTATATACGCAAAAGGCCCTCTTGGAGTGCGGGGCCGCCTTCGCTGCATTGCGGGTTGGCGGCGGATCGACCAGGAGGGGCTCAGAGGGGAAGAAACATCATGGCGTCGAACGCCCTTACGATCGCTTTGTCGCCCGAGCAGGGGCTCCAACGTTATCTGTCGGAAATCCGCAAGTTTCCGATGCTCGACAAAGACGAAGAATTCATGCTCGCCAAGGCGTGGCGCGAGCACGGTGACACGCAAGCCGCCCATAAGCTCGTCACCTCCCATCTGCGGCTCGTGGCCAAGATCGCCATGGGCTATCGCGGCTATGGACTGCCCATCGGCGAAGTGATCTCTGAAGGCAATGTCGGCCTCATGCAGGCGGTGAAGAAATTCGAGCCAGACAAAGGCTTCCGCTTGGCCACATACGCCATGTGGTGGATTCGGGCCGCGATCCAGGAATATATCCTCCGCTCCTGGAGCCTGGTGAAAATGGGCACCACAGCCGCGCAGAAGAAGCTGTTCTTCAATCTGCGCCGGATGAAGGGTCAGATGGCGGCGCTGGAAGAAGGCGATATGCGCCCCGACCAGGTCGAGACCATCGCCACCAAACTCGCCGTCACCCCCGAAGAGGTGATCTCCATGAACCGGCGGCTGGCGGCCCCGGACTCGAGCCTCAATGCGCCCGTCGGCGGCGACGGCGACAACGAGTGGCAGGACTGGCTCGCCGACGATGGGGCGGAAAATCAGGAAGAGCGCATCGCGGACAGTGAGGAGTTTTCCGAACGCATGGCCCTGCTGCAGGCGGCGATGGGCGAACTCAACGAACGGGAGCGGCGCATCATCGAAGAGCGACGCCTGAAGGATGAACCCGCCACTTTGGAGGAATTGTCCTACGAGTTTGGCGTCAGCCGCGAACGCGTCCGGCAAATCGAGGTGAGGGCCTTCGAAAAGCTGCAGAAAGCGATGAAGCGCGCCGCTCTGGACAAAGGGCTTTTATCGGTGGACTGAAGCTAGCGGCAGCCAGGGCGGGCGGTTCAGGCCCCAACCTGGTCGGCAAGAGACAGGCACCCCGACATCATCATGATCAGCAGCAAAGCGATCATCGCGACGATGGCGACAGTCGTGGCGTAGGCTGCAGCCCGATCCTGCGGGGACCGCATAAGGATCGGCAAACCACGATAAAGCAGATAGGCTGACCAGCCCAGGCCAAAAAGGCTCACCCACCAAAGGCCAGGATAGATCGCCGCCAGACCCGTCGCCAGCACAGGCGTTGGCGTGTAGGCGGCGACCTTGAGCGCGTTGAGCTCATGCCGGTCGCCGTCAAACTGCTCGGCGATCAGGTTGATCAACAACCCCATCAAATAGACGAGCGCCACCACCGACAGGCAGGTCAGGATCGCCCCCAAAAGCGCACTCAAGAAAGGCTCGCGATAAACCTCGCCGCTTGGCAAGCGTTCGCCGAAAACCAGCTGACCCAGCATGCCTGCGAAGGTCGGCACGGCGGCCACGGGAAGCACATAGCCTGCGAATAGGCTGGCGACCGTCGTGTCTTCCTTGCGGATCTGCTCCCATTCCTTGCCGGGCTCCCTGAAAAGGCCCCAGGCCCGCGACCAAATGATCTCGGACTTTTCTTTGGCGATCCGGGTCGCCATCGCACGCAGGCGTTGGCCGGCCGCCTGGGCTTCGGCGTTGGATCCGTTCGGTGGGTCTTGCGGCTGGCTCATACCCGCTTCTTAGCCCAAACATCACCCCCACCGGAAGAGCCCCGCGCCAGCCAGCCCT
>JAGWZH010000166.1 GCA_018971945.1 Alphaproteobacteria bacterium
CTTAGCTAATATGGCTAACAAAGGTGCGACATGCGTCAGGTTACGATCCACAATGCCAAAACTCAGCTCTCCAAGCTGATAGAGGCTGCCGTTGCTGGGGAGGAGATTGTCATCGCCAAGGGCGACACGCCGATGGTCCGGCTCGTTCCAATCAGGAAGGGAGGGTTTCGCATTGGCCTTCTCGGAACTGTGCTTGGAGAAGGGCCCGACTTTCTGATGCCCGCGAGCGACGGCGACTTGGACCTTTGGGAGGGCGGGGCGCCGAGCGGCTCGATCAAGCGTTGAAAGGTGTCCTTCTCGATACGCATGCCTGGGCTTGGAGCTTGTCCACCGAACCCAGGCTGACGCCGAAGGCGCTCGAGGCGATCGCCGGAGCCGAACTGGTGTTCGTCAGTCCGATCAGTTTCTTCGAAGTCGCTCAAAAAGTGCGCCTTGGCAAATGGCCGGAGATGGAGCTGTTCGTCGGTCGCCTCGGCGCGATCCTCGAGGAACAGGGAGGGCTGGCGGCGGACTTCACCCCCGACATCTGTTTGCGCGCCGGTCTCATGGATTGGGACCATCGTGACCCGTTTGACCGTCTCATCGTCGCAACAGCGCAGGTGATGGGCCTTCAGTTGATTTCAGCAGACACCGTGTTCGACGGCCTTGTCGCGCGGACTTGGTGACGGCGACCTGTCAGAACCGCTGCGTCGGGTACCCAACCGCCGCCAGACGCCCCCGATCCGGGAAAAGGGCGTTGGCCCCCATCTAGCACGCCGTCTGGCCGATGGTACGCGCGTCATTTCCCCGCGAGTTCGGCGAGATGTTCGACTGTGAGATTTGCAGCGTGCCGCTTCGCGAACCGGTCGATTTGGCGAAGCAGATGAAGGCTAACCTCGCGGTATTGTAAGCTGGTCAAGAGAGATCGGTGCCGGTTGAGGCGTGATTTGCTCGCTTTAAAGTAGGAGTTTGACCAGACGCCCTTCGAAAGTCCGTAACGTGCCGTGCTGTGTTTGTCTTGGGTCGCGTGATGCCGTGTGGCGCGACCGACTTGAGTCTACCTTGGGTTGAGAGAAGAAATGCGATGAACTGGGACGCATTGAATGCAGTGGCTGGGCTTATCAGCGCGGGTGGAGTGATGGGTTCGCTCATTTATCTCGGGCTGCAGATACGGGGTGATTCCAGGACTCGGCGCGCGCAAACGATGGTCGAGCAGTCGGGCGCCTTCAGAATGTTTCTCCAGATGTTGGCTGCCCAAGGGGACTTGGCGGATATCTACGTTCGCGGAATTCGAGATTTCAGTGCGCTGGAGGCTGCCGAGCAGCCCCGTTTCTAAGCCCTGATGGGGTACCTGTTCCGGGTGTACGAAGAGCATCTATTTCAATGGCGGGAGGGCCTCCTGGACGCCCGTATCTGGCACGGACTGGAGGCGCCCGTCGACGACATCCTGGCCTATCCGGGCGTCTAGACGTGGTGGACGACACGCTCAGACTGGTACAGCGAGGACTTTCGAATGTTCATCCGCGCCAAGATCGCTTCAGCCAGTTCGCCACCAATGTATGGCGAGCAGGCGTGACGGGGTGGCTCGCGGGCCGGTCGCCTCTTGGCGGAATCCGAGCAACAGGCGGCGGTAAGTGAGCCCACCGTCGAAAGCGGTCTCAATGCCCGAGCCTGAAAGCGGACCTTTGCCAGGCTGTCCCCAACCGGCACCCACGAGAGGTCCTATCCACGTGTCAATGGCGCCCGAAAATGGGGCCACTTGGCGTTCGAAAAAGGGGACGCAAAAGGGGACTGAGGCTTAGCGCTGCCCGGAAAGCCTTATCTAGCAAAAGGCGCTGGCGGAGGGGGTGGGATTCGAACCCACGGTGGGCGTGAACCCACGGCGGTTTTCAAGACCGCTGCCTTAAACCACTCGGCCACCCATCCGGATAAGGTCTCGATTTATCGCCAATGATGGAGAGGGGAAAGTCCTTTTAGAAGGGTTTCACCGCTCCGAAAAACGCCGTGGCCGCTATGCCGATCCAGTAGAGATAGGCCACAGAACGCCCGAGGGCTATGGAGCGCTTTAGCTTCACTTCGGCCTCGGGATTGGGGCCTTGCGCCAAAACGGGAAAGAGCTTCTGCCATTCATGCATAATTAGGCGCAGGATCACTCCGATGACCAAAAGCGCTCCAAAAGTCGTGATCTTGGCAGCGTACCACCCCATCCCCGCGCCCGCCAGGAACGGGCCAAAGCCGAAAAGCGAACTGATCCCGGCGACCAGAAGGGCGGGGATCAGCAGATAGCGGGTCCAATCTTCGATCCCGGAAAGAAGGCTCCAGATCGGCTTTCCGCGGGTGGCGAACGCGCCCCAGGTGACAGCGAACCATAAGGCGTAAATCCCCCACATGATGGGAAGAAGCTCCGCCCCGACCCCCGCCCCGCGATCGCCCCAGAAGCCCCAGAGATAGCCCATGTGAAGCCCGAGCGGCAAAAGCGAGATGATCCCGGTCCGGGCCAAAATGTCGATGCGGTAGGCCGTGTCCATGTGCCGGCGACGCTCCTCCAGCGGTAAAGCCGGGTTCACCACCTTGTAGGATGTCTGAAAAACTCCCCATTCCCCGCCCAACCAGTAGACCATCGCCAGAATGTGCAGCCATCTTAAGATCGCCAGCTCATGTTGGACGAAAAACTCGGCCATGGCGTTCTTGCCTCCTATGCATTCTCTTAGCTTGATATATCTTTTCGGAGAGGCGCAAGGGGCTGCTCGACCCCTGTCGTCCGATCCAGTGCGCCGCGTTGATCCAGGGCGCGACGCCCGCTGCAATTCGGCTCGCATGCGGCCACGAGGGGGAGAGCGATGGGTCAAGGCATCACGCGCCGCGCGCTGACGGCGACTGCCGCTTGCTCCGTCTTGGGATGCGCCCCGCGGGCAGACCCAACGGAGGAGATCCTGTTCGGCCGCGCGGTGTCGTTCACTCCGCCCCGGAGCCCCTGGGAAGAGCAATGGGATTGGTTCAAGGCCAATGTGGCCAGCGATCCCAGCATAGAGATCGATTACTTCAATCGCGGGGAAACCGGCGGCGAAGAACAGCAGCTCTTCGACCTGCGCCGTGGCCGAGCCTCGATCGCCGGTCCCTCATTGCAAGGACTCGCCTCGGTCGTTCCCGAGCTCACCATAGCGATGACGCCCTTTCTCTTCGACAGCGAAGAAGAGGTCGATTTCGTTTATGATCATTATCTGTTGGATGTCTGCCGGCCCCTGTTCGCCGCTAAAGGCCTTCACCTCATGCAGTGGGTGGAGGTTGGTTGGACCAATCTCTTCTCAAACGGGCCGATCGTGCGTCCGCAGGACGCCGCAGGGCGCAAGCTTCGGGGCTCTCCGAACAGGGCTGCGCAAGAATTTCTGCGGGCCATCGGCGCCGATAGCGTGGCCTTGGCCTCGGTGGATATCGTGCCCAGCCTGCAAACGGGCCTGATCAGCGGAGGCCTCGGCGCCACGGTCTTTCACTATTTCGCCACGCGCCGCTACGCCAGCGACTTCACCCTGACCCGACACAGCTACGACACGGGCGCCATCGTCATGAACAGCGCTTGGCGCCGCAAAGCCACACCCACCCAGCGCCAAACCCTTGACGCCGCCTGGATGCCCTCTCCGCAGGCCCGGGCCAGCGTCCGTCGCCTGACGGCGTTCGCTCTCGATGAAATGCGGAAGGAAGGCGTCCGCATCCATGAACTCGATGCTGCGCTGCGCAGGGAGTGGGCCGCCGCGACCGCCTCTGTCGCCGATCGGCTCGTCGACAGCATCGGCGGGCAATCCCAGGAGGTCTATGAAGCGATCTTGGCTGGAAAGGCCGCCTTCGCCGCACAAGGGGCCGCCAGATGATCGCAAGAACCTATCTAAGGGGGCTTTCCCTTGCCGAACGGCTCATCTGCGGGCTGGCTTTCTTGGTCATGGCTTGCGCTCTGGCCGCGGATGTCGGGGTGAGGCTTTGGGGGAGGCTCGTCAGCGCATTGACACAAAAAGGGGCCCTCGACCCGGCCATCGCTGACGGGCTCGCTGTGGGCGGCGGCGTCTTGGGCGCCTCGCAGGTGGCGGTCCTCGGCATGATCGCGCTGGCGAGCTTCGGGGCGGGCCTCGCCGCCCAGCAAGGGGCCGAACTGAGGGCGCGTTTTCTAGAAGGGCTCGTGCCACAGCGCTGCGCCAAAACCGCGGACCGCATGGGCGATGCGTTGACAGCCCTCATCCTGGGGATCATCGGAATCCTTTGCGCCGCCATGACGATCCAATCCTTCCAGCTTGGCGATGTCGGCGTGGTTCTTGGCTGGCCGATCTGGCCAGCTCAGAGCCTGATCGCTTCGGCGTTCCTGTTGAACGCCGGCCGCTACGCCGTCTTCGCGCTGGCCCCCGCCATGCGGCCCGCCATTGACGCGGTTCCTGACACGAAAGCCAGAGAGCCCGCGCCATGAGCGGCGTCCTGATCGGCCTTTTGATCGCGGCCCTGGCGACGCTCCTTCTGGTTCTGCGTCAGCCGATCCTATCGGTGTTGGCGGCGACGGCGCTCGTTCTTTACATCGCCCTGCAGGACGGGGAGCCCCTCTATCTCGCCTACGATATCTGGCGCGCCTTCAATCAAGAAGTTCTTCTGGCCGCGCCGCTTTTCATGCTGGCTG
>JAGWZH010000167.1 GCA_018971945.1 Alphaproteobacteria bacterium
ACATCGTGATCTTCGAGGTCCCGTGACACCGGCACCGCGAACTCCGCCACCTTCTCCAGGGCCGACTTTGGCAGATACGCCCGGCCCGGATCGCCTACCAACACAGTTCGCCCCCGGCCTGCGGCCTCTCGCAGCCAGGGCAGGAGCCGCGCGGCGATGTCGCGGTCATAGAACAAATCTCCGACAAGGATCGTCTCTTCCAGCGGCGGGGTTGAGAGCGCGTCTGCGGTCTCGGCGGAAATCTCGACCCCGTTTAACGCCGCGTTGAGTCTGACCGCCGGCGCGGAGAAGGGATCAAGGTCCACAGCCCGGGCCGAAGCCGCCCCCGCTCGCATCGCCGCGATGGCCAAAAGGCCTGACCCGGCCGCCACGTCCAAGACTGTGCGTCCCGCCACGAGGATCGGATGGTCCAGCACGTGCCGCGCGAGCGCCTGCCCACCGGCCCAGGCGAACGCCCAGAATGGCGGCGGCAGGCCATGTCGTCCGAGTTCCTCCTCGGTCATCCGCCAGAGGGCGAGGGAGTCCTCCGCCAGGTTCAGGACGAGTTCGGGAATATAAGGCGGTCGCACCGCCCGGGTATTGGCATGGATGAAGGCCGTTCGATCGGCGATCACGGCGCTGCCGCGTCTACCGCCCGCCAGCAATGCCAGGCGGCGGCGGAGCGGAACGGGGCGAATCTTTCCCCAAAGTGTTTCAAGGCTTTGGGGCCGAGTCGGTCGCCGTAGAGCCGCTCCACCCCGTTGCGCACGCCGAGATCGTCATGCGGCCAGATGTCGGGCCGCCCGAGGGTGAACATCAAATACATTTGCGCCGTCCATAGTCCTACCCCGCGGACGGCGGTCAGCCGGGCGATGATCGCCGCATCCGGGAGCGCGACGAGGGCGTCGGCGTCGGGCACGACACCCGCAAGCCGCTTCTGGGCCAGGTCGCGCAACGCCGCCTGTTTCTGCCGGGAAAGCCCGGTCCCCCGGAGGGCGTCGGGATCGATCTCGAGGAATGCGGCGGCGGGGGGGATATCGAGATTGGGAAAAAGGGCTGTGGTCCGGGCCAGGATTGTCGCAGCGGCTTTGCCGGAGATCTGCTGATAAACCACCGCCCGGAACAGCGCGGCGTAGGGGTCGTTCTGATCGCCCCGGCTCGCCCCTGGCCAGGGCGCGTGCCGCGTCACCGCCTCGCGCATGATGGGGCAAACCTCGGCAAGCCAAGTTTCGGCCTCGGCCGCGCTCATGTCATGGTCCGGAAGAGGGGGTCGGCGGACAGTGCGATCAAGACGGCCAGACCCACTGTCTGGTTGGCCTTGAAGCCGTTGAGGGCCGTCATTGGCGCCATGGGGTCGACCCGGTTCGCGAGGGGGTAGATGATCAAGGCCCCGATCAGCCCGAGTCCCGCCATCGTCCAGACGCCGGCGCCGGCGAACGCCGCCGCCGCCGCCCAGAAAAAAAGCGCCAGGATGTAGAACGCGAAGGTCCAAGCCTTCCAGTGGTCGCCGAACAGCCGGGCGGTGGAGCGGACCCCGATGAGGGCGTCATCGTCCTTGTCCTGCAGGGCGTAAAGCGTGTCGTAAGCGATCGTCCAGGCGACGCAGCCGGCGTAGAGAAGCCAGGCCTCTGGCAGGATTGTCGTCGTGTCGCTGGCCGCCGCGCCGACCAGCGCGCCCCATGAAAAAGTGAGCCCCAGCCACGCTTGCGGCCACCATGTGATGCGTTTCATGAAGGGGTAGGCCGCCACCAGCGGCAGGGCGCACAGCGCGACGGCCTGGGCCAAGGGCGGCAGCGCGGCAAGAACCGCGAGCCCCACAAGGCACTGCGCAAGCAGCCACGCCCAGGCCTCTCTTCGGCTGATCCGGCCGGAGGGCAAAGGCCGCGCGGCTGTTCGCGCCACCTTTGCGTCGACGTCGTGGTCGACGAGGTCGTTGAACGCGCATCCCGCGCCGCGCATGGCCACCGCGCCGATCAGAAAGAGCGCGGCGAGGAAGGCGTCCTGTGGCCAGAAGCCGTCCTCAATCCGCACGATCGCGACGCCCATGAGGCATGGCAGAAACAAGAGTCGCCACCCGACGGGTCGGTCCCAGCGCGACAACTGCGCCAACGCCGCTGCTTTCGGCGGCAGCGCATCGGTCCAATGGCGGACGGGGGCGTCCAGTGTCTTCACGGTCGGGGGGCCTCCAGGCCGTCTCCATGCCTCGGTCACCCGGCTTTACGCAAGGGTGCGAAGCGGCTACGGCTTCCTTGGCGTCCGCCAGCTGGCGGTCCTTCTCCAATTGCGGCGTTCCTTTCGGCTTTTCCCTGTGGCGGAAGGCCTGCTGGGCGGTCAGGTTTCGCGAAGGAAAGGGGCCGCAGGCCGGCTGCTGACGCCGCCCAGCCTGCACGATGGGGGCGCTTGGCCCGTTTGATCGGCTTCGTCGGCGAGAGGGGGAGCGTTCTGTCCCGGAGGTCCTGATCGGCGCCGGCGCCCGTTCGCGCGCGTCTCTTCTGCGACGGGACGGCAAGTTGCGCCGAGTTGGCCCCGCCGGCGCGTTCGACGAGGTGTTCTCCTATGTCACGCCTTGATGCCCGCGCCGAGCCGGAGGATGAAGAGCTCGAACTCTCTCAAAAAAGGGCGGGCTTCAAGGCCATCACCGCTTTCATGGTGCGACGCTGGATGAGCCAGCCGGGCAGGCTCGCAGGCTTTCTGGCGCTGTTTTCGGTTTCAGTCGCTTGCGACCTCGCCTTGCCAATCGCGGCGGGTCGCCTCGTGGAGGTCCTCAGCGCTGAGGTCCCGAACCAAGACGCCCAGGGGCCAGTCACGCGGGCCTATCTCGCATTCGTGGCCATCGCGTTCGGCTTCTATCTTTTCCGCAATCTGGCGACCCGTTTTTGGAACCCCTTGGCGGCCTCCAACATGAAGGCGATCACCATGGACGCCTATGACCGGGTGCAGCGCTTCTCCTCTGAATGGCATGCCGGCAATTTCGCTGGCGCCACGGTGCGGCGGCTCAGCCGCGCGATGCATGCCTATGACACGATCAGCGACAACATCGCCTGGTTTGTGTTGCCTGCGAGCATCGTGTTGGTGGGGCTAACGGTGATCACCGCGGCGCAATGGCCTCTCGTGGGGCTGTTTTTGGGGGTCATGATCGCAGCCTATCTGACGAGCGCGATCCTGCTGTCGCGCTTCTATCTGGCCAAGCGGGTGCGCCAGTCCAACGCCGCCGACACCAGGATCGGCGCGGCCCTGGCTGACGCCATAGGCGCGAACGCGACGGTCAAATCCTTCGGTGCGGAAGCGCGCGAGGCTGCGCGCTTTGGTCTTGTGGTGGAGGATTGGCGTGACAAAGCCGTCCGCGCCTGGATGCGCTTTTCCGACGCCTGGGCAATCCAGAATACGCTTTTGTTTGGGATGCAGGCGGGGCTCATTGGCCTTGTCGTGCGCGAATGGTCGCAGGGCCGTGCGACGGCGGGGGACGCAGCGTTCGCGCTCACGAGCTTCTTTGTGATCCTGGGCTATCTTCGCAATCTCGGCGAAACGATCCAGATGCTGCAGCGCGGCTACGCCGACATCGAAGATGTCGTGGCCTATATGGCGCAGGTCCCGCAAATCGAGGATACGCCAGGCGCGTTGGAATCCTCAGCCAAGAGCGGAGCGATCCGTTTCGATCATGTGTCGTTTCGTTACCGCGGCCAGCAAGAGCCGCTTTTTCGTGACCTCTCCTTGACGATCGCGCCAGGGGAAACCGTGGCGCTTGTGGGGGCGACCGGGTCGGGCAAAAGCACCTTCGTGAAGCTCGTGCAACGGCTCTATGACGTGAACGCGGGCGCGATTCTGATCGACGGGCAGGATGTGCGCCAGTTGCGGCAGGCGTCGCTGCGCGCGTCCATCGCTCTGGTGCCTCAAGAGCCTGGCTTGTTTCACCGGTCGCTGCGGGACAACATCGCCTATGCGCGGCCCGAGGCGGTCCTTGAGGATGTACAATATGCCGCCATGCGCGCCCGGGCGCACGGGTGCATCACCCGCCTTCCCAAGGGCTATGACACCGAGGTCGGCGAACGCGGGGTCAAGCTGTCTGGCGGAGAACGTCAGCGGGTCGCGTTGGCCCGGGCGTTCCTGGCCGATGCGCCGATCCTGATTCTTGATGAGGCGACCTCCAGCCTTGATGCCGCGACAGAGAATGATGTGCAGGCGGCGATGGCGGAGCTGAAACGGGGACGCACCACGATCATTATCGCCCACAGGCTCTCCACGGTTCGCGAGGCCGACCGGATCCTTGTCTTCGACCAAGGCTGCATCGTGGAGGAGGGCGGTCATGCCGAGCTGGTCGCCGCGGGCGGGTTTTACGCCCGTCTTCATGCGATGTCGACGGGTGATCGTCTTTCGACGATGGCAGATATGGCCTAAGGCTGAGGCGGCCCGAGGGGGAGGGAATTTGCAGGCGGGGCGCCCAGTCTGCGCCGTCCACGTCGCTGTGGCCTAAGAGCCGGCCCTCGCCAGAGCCATCGATGCGCAGCCGGTCTCGAAAGCGGCAGGCGGCGCGGCCGAAAGCCCTTCAAAAGACAGTCTATAGGGTCTTGCCCAAGGGCTGGCTGGCGCGGGGCTCTTCCGGT
>JAGWZH010000168.1 GCA_018971945.1 Alphaproteobacteria bacterium
GGCTTTGCGACAGAGGCCTTGCTACGCGCCATTCCTTCTCCAATCAGGTTTTTCAACTCTTCCCAGCCCGATCACGGTGCTTCCCTTAACGAACCCGGCCGCCCAGACGCAAGCGTACTCGCCATTTCGGAGTTTTGCGGAAGGACCCTTGCCTCCCCAACCCGATGGCGGGCGATCCGCCTTGATATCCGCACCGCCTGGAAGCGGGCGGTTGATCGACCGCGCATCAAGCCGCCGCAAAGGCGCGGCCCAACAGCTTATGCGCGCGCTTCCGACCCTCGGCGTACGGAACAGTCCGCGGCGGGGCCGGCTTATTGGAGGGGCAGCGTCGACGCTTGCACTGGTTCGGTGAACGGGTTGCGTCCATTCCTCCGCGGGGCCCCAGACAAAGGCCAAAACCTGGCGAGCCCCATACTGAGAAAAGCAAAGCCCTTGGCGTCATGCGGTTTGGAACGCGATGATTACTGCATGGTTGGACACGGGAGGGGGATTATCGGTGCGTACGAACGGGATTTGCGTTATCAAGACCCATAGTCTTGGTTCGTTCGGCCCTTGCGCGACGCCCTCTTTGAAGGAGACCCATGCGAGAGGCCGGCATCGAGGCGCAGGCCAGAAGCAGGTGGCGGCCTTTGCGAGATACGATCAGACCATGCCAGCCCCTCCTGGATGAGGAAATGCTTGCTCATCAGATCAAGGCGCAAGCCTTATCGGCTGTCCCAATCGCTTGCCAACCCCGAACGAAACGCCGCCTCCGCCTCTCCGCGGTCCATAGTCGCCCGCTCTCGCTTCGGCGGCATGTGAGATAGGCCGCCTATGGCTGACATTTTCATCTCCTATGCACGCGAGGATGGGGACAAAGCGGAACGCTTGGCGCTCGCGCTTGAGACCGCCGGTTACACCTGCTGGTGGGACCGCCATTTGGCTTCAGGATCGCGCTATCTCATCGAGACAGAGGCCGAACTCATGGCCGCCAAGGCGGTGGTGGTGATCTGGTCGCAAGCCAGCATCGCCAGCCATTGGGTGACAGATGAGGCCGCCGTCGGTCGCGATCGCAACCGGCTCGCGGCAATCTCGTTTGACGGCTCTATGCCGCCCCTTGGCTTTCGACAGTTTCAGGTGACGGACTTCTCAGCTTGGCAGGGAGACGTTGACGAGCCAGCTTTTCGCAATCTTCTCAGCGGGCTTGCTCGTCTGGCTGCGCCCAGGACCCACCTCGCGCCGACCGCAGACAAACGGTCAAAAAGCAATCTTCCCTCCCGCCTGGACGCTTTGATCGGACGAGAAGCTGAGCTCGCCGAGATCGCCGCTCTGCTTGCAGATTGGAGGCTTGTGACGCTCACGGGCCCTGGCGGGATCGGCAAGACGCGCCTCGCTGTGGAGGCGGCCCGGGCGACGCAGGACGATTATGTCGACGGCGTGCGCATCGTGTCGCTGGCCGGCCTGAGCGATCCTGGGGAGGTATCGTTGGCGATTTCCCAGGCGCTCGGCATCGAAACCGAGGAGAAACGAGCGTCAGGCCTGCTCGGCCGCCTGCCGCTGTGGCGAACCCTGATCGTACTCGATAACTGCGAGCATCTGATTGAAGCCGCCGCAGGGCTCGTCGAAGAGATGCTTCAGCGGGCGCCCGATCTGCGCATCCTGGCGACCTCTCAGGAAATCCTGGGACTCGAAGGCGAGCGGATCGTGCGGCTCAGGCCGCTCACCGCAAAAGACGCGACGGCTTTGTTCATGCGATGCGCACGCGGAGCGGACCCCAGCTTCGCGCCCGACGAAACCGAGACCCTTGCGATCCAGGCGATCTGCGAGCGCCTAGACGGTATCGCGCTCGCCATAGAAATGGCTGGCGCGCGCGCGCCAGTGCTCGGATGTCGCGAAATGCTGCGTTTGCTGGACGATCGTTTCCGTGTCCTCACCGCAGGCAGGCGGACAGCCCTGCCCCGCCAGCGCACGCTGCAAGCGACCCTGGACTGGAGCCACGGACTTCTGGAGCCCGGCGACGCCAAAGTATTCCGGCGTCTGGCCGTCTTCGCAGGCGGCTGCACCCTCGACGCTGCGTCTGGGGTGACCGCCGATGCAGAGACGCCCACGGTCGCCGTCGCCGACGCCATCGGTCGATTGGCCAGCAAGTCCTTGATCGTCGTCGACCGGGGCTTGACCTCGGCGCGCTACCGGCTCCTTGAGACCATGCGCGCCTACGCCCAACAGAAGCTGTTCGATGCTGGCGAGACTGACGCGCTCCAACAACGCCACGCTGGCTATTATGCTCGCCTGTTCGAGCCTTGCTTTGCTGAATTCTGGGGCGATAGCAGCGACGCGATGTTGCTGTCCCGTTATGGCGCCGAGCTCGACAATCTGGCGCGCGCGCTCGACTGGGCGTTCGGCCCGGACGGCGAACCAGCCCTCGGCGCGCGGCTCGCCGCGGACGCTGGGGCGATCCTCGCTTTTCATGGGTTGTTTCTCGATTTAGCGCGCTGGAGCGGCGCAGGACTGTCCGTTCTTGGCGCGTCCGACCCACCTGAGATCAGGGATCGGTTGCAAGCCAATATTCTGATCGCCAGCGTCTTTGTCGGCGGCGACGCCGGCGCCGCCGCCATCGCCGACATTGCGGATCGGGCGCACAAACTGACGATCAGCAACGACTGGGCGGCGCGGATCAGCGCGCTTGTGGTGCAAGCCTGGGCGTTGGGCGCCGTCGCTGTCCCTGCAGCGCTGGACACAATCGCAGACACCCTGACGCAGCAAAAGCTGCCGGCCATTTCGCGCGCGGGATGCTTTGTCGACTTTGCGCGCGTTCTCGCCATCCACGCCGCCAAAGGCGATGAGGCGGAAACTCTTCGGACCTGCGCGCAGGCGGCTTTGGTCAAGGCGAGGGCGATCGGCGCTGACCAGATTGCGACGAACGTCTTGGCCTGGGGAACGACAGCGGAAATGCCCTGGGAACATCCAGACGCCGCGATCGACCCTGCGCGCGCGCTCTTGGAGAAGCTCCTCGCCCACACCGGCTATCGCATGGTCCGGGTCAGCGTCGCCCAGCTGGCTGGGCGGTTCATTATCGCGCTGGTCCAGCGCGGTCGGCCCGGCGATCTCGCCGAAGCGCGGGCGATGGCGCAGACCATTGAACAACGCAGCGTGCGCGTGCCGATCCATCTTTATCGCGTTGGTCTGGCCTGGCTCGCCTGGGGAGATCGCCGGCCGCGCGATGCCGCGCGCCTTCTGGGGCTTCTTGACCAAAGCGGCCTCACCGACCGGCTGCTCGCGGCGGACCGCCGCGCGCTGATCGAACGGTTGGTCCCCGATCTGTCGCCAGGGGTCTTGGACGCGGCGCTCAAAGAGGGCTCAACGCTGACCTGGGACGAGGCTTTCGGCATCGCCGTAGGCCCTTTGCAATAGGTTTCGTCCGCCGCCTTGCTCTCAGAACTGCGACCTATATTGGAGCGAGCGAGCCCCTGACAGAACGATGTCCTCGCCATGCGGGTCGACGCCCCAATCAGAGCGCCTTCAACAGCAAGGAGTCGAAACGCGGCCGAAGCCCCAGCTCACCCTTCGCGCTGCGGCCAAGCCCATCTTGAACCCACAAGGTTAAACCCGTCCCGCCCGAAATCCCTGGGCCACCACATAGACCTCTGGGCTCTCCTGCCTGCTCGCCGGCGGCTTGGCGTGTTTGACGGTCGCAAACTCCTTTTTCAGATCCGAGAGAAGCCCAGCGTCGAGCCCACCCTGGAACGCCTTTGTGACGAACGCGCCGCCAGGCGCGAGCACATCCATCGCGAAGCGCGCCGCAGCTTCAGCCAACGCGCCGGTCTTGATCTGATCCGTCCGGACATGGCCCGTGGTGTTGGCGGCCATATCCGACAAAACGAGGTCCGGCGATCCGCCCAAGACCGCCATCACCGCTGCGGCGGCGTCCTCGTCGAGGAAATCCATCTGGAGCAACGTAACGCCCGGGATCGGATCGACAGCCAAGAGGTCAACGCCAACCACCGCAGACGCCCCCCTCTTGATGACCACTTGGGCCCACCCCCCGGGGGCGACCCCCAAATCCACAACCCTTTGGCCCTTCTTCAAGAGGCCGAACTTCTCGTCGAGCTCCAGCAATTTAAACGCAGCCCTCGCGCGCCACCCCTCGGCCTTGGCGCGTCGGACATAGGGGTCATTGAGCTGCCGCTCGATCCATTTCTTGCTGCTTTCGGTTTTGACTTTGCGGGCGCGTTCTGTTTTGCCGTCGCCCCGGCCAGACGACGTCGCCTCCGCGCGCGGCCCCGTCCAGCGGCGCTTTTCAGGAGGCTCGCTCACGCCTTCCCCGCCCGCTCACGGTGCGCCCGGGCCATCCTCCATAAAAGCCCCTCGCGGAGACCACGATCGGCGACCCTGATCCGTCGCGCTGGATAGAGCCTTGTCACAGCTTCGAGGATCGCGCTGCCAGGAACGACCAGATCCGCCCTGTCCCTGCCGATGCAGGGATTGGCCGCCCGCTGGGAAGCAGGCATCGCTTTAAGGCGGTTGATGGC
>JAGWZH010000040.1 GCA_018971945.1 Alphaproteobacteria bacterium
GCGGCCTACTGGTTGTGGCCGACCGCGGAGCGGTCTCCGAAGCGCAGACCCATTACGAGTTGCGGGGGCGCGCGCTGATCGAGGCGATGGCGTGGACGCGGGATATCTCAAACGAGCCGGCCAACGTCGTCTATCCGGAAACCTTTGTGAGGCGAACCCGCGCGGCGTTCGAAGACGTGCGCAATGTCAGCATTGACGTGCTTGATGTGTCGGCCATGGAGCGCCTAGCGATGGGCGCCATCCTCGGGGTTGGCCGAGGTTCGGAACGCCCGCCCTTCATGCTGATTGTCCGTTATGCAGGGCCTGGCGCTCCGGAAGGTCCACCCATCGTGCTGGCCGGCAAGGGCGTGACCTTCGACTCAGGCGGCATCTCGATCAAAGGTGCGGAGAATATGGGCGACATGAAGATGGACATGTCGGCTGCGGCGAGCGTCACCGGCGCAGTCTTAGCCCTCGCGCGCGCACGCGCTCCCGTCAACGTGGTCGCCATAGCCGCCCTGGCCGAGAACATGCCCGATGGCGGCGCGATCCGACCTGGCGATGTGATCACAGCGATGAACGGCAAAACCATCGAAGTGATCAATACCGATGCGGAAGGGCGCCTGGTGCTTGCAGACGCTCTTTCCTATGCCGAGAGCGCGCTCAATCCAGCGGTCGTCGTCGATCTGGCGACCTTGACGGGCGCCGTGCGGGGGGCCCTGGGCGACGAATATGCGGGACTTTTCAGTCGCCATGACGCCCTCGCTCAGCAACTGCAGGCCGCCGGTGAGGCGACGGGCGAAAATCTATGGCGGCTCCCTTTGCATCCGAGCTATGCCGAAGACATGCGATCCAACATCGCCGATATCCGAAACACCGGATCCGGAACGGGGGCGGGCGCTGGAACAGGCGCCCATTTTATCGGGGAATTCATAAGCCGAGAGATTCCCTGGGCCCATGTCGATATTGCAAACATGGCCTATTCCGGCGCGAATGATTGGAAGCCGGACGGCTCGGCGGGTTTCGGCGTCCGCCTGCTCGAGCGGTTTGTCAGAGACTTCCAACCCGTTCCGCGAGGGCGGGGAGACGGCGGCGATTAGGGCCCAGACCAGGCGCTTCGCGGAGAGCGTAGACGCCGTCCGCTCAGAGATTAAGGCAGAAAAGAAGGGGCGCTGCCCGAAATTGAGGGTTAAACGCGATGGGCCCTCATCACGTCGAGGGAGCCGAGCATGCCGCCCTCGCCCGCAGCGCCGAGGCCGATTTTTTCTGGTGAGTTGGCCCAGAGACGGACAGCGTCACGGCAGCCTTTTCTGAAGATTTCGCCTCTCCGAAGGCAGAGTTCACAGGTTCGAATCCTGTCGGGTGCGCATAAAATCGAGTGCTTATAACAGACTCTCCAAGCCCATTTCTGCTCTGGTCCGCACTTGGTCCGCACCGATATCGAAATCACGAAACCAGCCTCACCGAGGCAAGGCAAGCAAATTCCTTGATTTAAAGGGCCTTTTACGACCTGCTACAACTTGCGACCAGCCTCGAAAACGGCCCAAAATCCACTCCGAAGGCAGGCGAGAGGCTATGGAAAAAGGAAGACTTGCCACACTGAAGCATGGCGTACCCAATCAAGAGGCGACAAGGCGCGCTTCGCCGCTCGCGGCATGGCCGCCCCTCGATTCTCCTTAGAGCCCGATCGCCGCTTCAGCGACAGAAGCCGTCTGGTCGATGGCGGCGCAGGCGCTCCAGGGCGCGATGCGCCTTCCCCAAGCTGCGGGGCCCCAAGCTGCGCGGAAGCCGCGCTCTAAGAGAGCCTCACGCGCGAACCTCCCCCGCCTTCAAACCCGAGACCAGCCGCGCAAGAGCCCAGTAAGAGCCGCCGCTTGCGACCGCCACGAGCGCGGAAAGAGCGAGATGAGGCGGCGAAGGCGTCTCAATCTGGAATATGGCCGCGAGCCCAGGAATTGTCAGCACAAGGGCGAGCACCGCGAGCAAAATCCCCGCAAGCACCCAATAGATTGTCCGACGCCGATCAAAAAGCGCGCCCTCCCGCCCGGCTGTGTCCGTGAGAGCAAGGGTGAGATTGGCGAGAGCGAGCGCGATGAACGCCATGCCCCGAGCCTGGTCTTCACTCGTCAAGGTCAGAGCCCAAACATAAAGGCCAAGCACGCCAGTGAGCACGAGGCCGCCCTGGATGAACGCGGTGGTCAATTCCTGCGGCCCGAACAAAGGCTCGGCCGCCGGGCGGGGAGGGCGCCGCATGGCCGATGTTGGACTGCGCTCGCCTTCGAAAGCGAGGGCGCATATCGGATCGATGGCCAGCTCCAAGAGCACGACATGCATCGGAAAAAGCAGCTGCGGCAGTCCAAGAACAATGGGCCCGAGCGCAAGTCCCGCGACCGGCACATGGATGGCGGTGACATAGATCAGGGCCTTGCGCAGATTCGCAAAGATCCGCCGTCCAAGACGCACCCCGCCGACGATGCTGGCGAAGCCGTCGTCGAGCAGAACGAGATCGGCCGCCTCGCGCGCGACGTCGGCCCCTTTTTTACCCATGGCGATTCCGATATGGGCGGCCTCCAGCGCCGGGGCGTCGTTCACGCCGTCGCCGGTCATGGCGACGATTTCGCCGTTGGCTTTCAAGGCCTCCACAATGAGCAGTTTCTGCTCCGGAGCGACCCGGGCGAAGACGCGGCCTTCTCGCAGATGCTCGGCCAAAGCCGGTAGGGGCAGCGCCGCAATATCAGCGCCGCTGAGCACGCCCTGTCCGACGTCGATGCCGGCGGCCGCAGCGATCGCAAGCGCCGTAGCGGGGTGATCGCCGGTAATCATCATCACGCCGATGCCGGCGGCCTTCGCCTCTTGCAGAGCGGCGACGACGTCCCCGCGAAGTGGGTCGAGAAAGCCTAAAAGCCCCATAAACTCGAAAGGCGCGTCGGCTGGATCGTCTGGGAATCCGCCGCATCCTCTCAGACGCGCCACCCCGAGCACGCGCAAGCCCTCCGCCGCGAACTGTTCCACGACGCCGTGCAGCATCTGCGCCCGCTGAGGCGTGAGGCGGCAGAGGGTGAAAATGGCTTCCGGGGCGCCCTTGGCCGCAGCAAGGATCGATGCGTCGGGCCGGCGCCAGAGTTGGACGACCGCCATCATTTCAGGGCGCAGCGGCCATGAGCGCTCGGGCTCGCCCGCCATAAGCTCCATCCCCATCGCAGAGGAGAGTTCACGGATGGCGCGATCCATTGGGTCGACGGGCCGAACGCTGGAGGCGCAAGCTGCGCAGTCCAAGAGATCCTGGTCGGAGGCGTTCAGGACGTCCGCCCCGATCTCCTTACGCCCCGTATCTGTCCACAGGCGCGCCACGCGCATATGATTTTCCGTGAGCGTGCCGGTTTTATCCACGCAAAGCATCGTGGCGCTTCCCAAGGTCTCGATCACCGCGCTGCGCCGCACCAAAACCTTGTGCATCGCGAGCCGCCATGCGCCGAGCGCGAGAAACACAGCGAGCACCATCGGAAACTCTTCCGGAATGAGCGCGATGGCCACCGTAATGCCGGCCAGCGCGCCGCCAATCCAATCTTCCCGCATGAGGCCGAAAGCCACCCAAACCAGGCCGCAAAAGGCGATCGCGAACAGACCAAGCAGGAAGACGATGCGCCCTGCCGCTTTTTGCAGCGGCGTCTGGCCTTGCTCGATCTGGGCCAGCGAATGGCCGATCATGCCGAGCGATGATCTTGCCCCGGTTCGTTCCACCCGGGCCACGCCATGTCCCCGAACGACCAGTGTCCCGGCGAACAAATAAGGCCCCGTCTCGGGGGATGGGCGGGTCGTATCCTGGAAGCGCTCCCCTGTCTGCGCCATCCGCTTCTGAACAGGAGCGGACTCCCCCGTCAGCGTGGACTCATCCACGCTCAGCACGTCACCCGCGACCAGCAGCGCATCCGCCGTGATGCGATCGCCCTCGCTGAGAAGGATGATGTCGTCTGGAGCCAAGTCCCGAGAGGGGATGAGACGCTGCTCGCCACCGCGCACAACGCGGGCCTTTGGCTGCGCGAGGTCTGAAAGCGCAGCCAGCGCACGCTCGCTGCGAAACTCCTGGAAGATCACAAGGCCAATCGTCGCTGCGGCGCCGGCGAGAAGAAAAAGGCCTTCGCCCCGTTCGCCGAGCAAAAGATAAAGACAAGCTGCGCCGATCAGCAGGACAAACATCGGTTCCCGGAGGGTTTCCGCCATGATCTTGAAAGGGCCGCGTCGGGCCGACACGCTCAGGGCGTTCGGTCCAAAGCGCGCAAGCCGGTCGAGCGCTTCGGTCTCGCTCAGTCCGCAATCGGGGTCGGTTGGGCGCATTTCAAACAACCGCGCCGAACAACCGTCCGACGCCAGCGGTGATCGCCATCGCGATGGCGCCCCAAAAACTCACCCTGAGAATGGCGGTCGACAGACGCGCCCCGCCTGCTTGTGCGCCGATTGCGCCGAGAACGGCCAAAAACAACAAAGACGCGGAAAAAACCGCGAAGCCGATGACCTCGACCGGGGCCAGAAAGACGACGCCGAGGGGCAAAATGGCGCCGGCGGAAAAAGCGGCCGCCGATGTCAGCGCAGCTTGAACGGGTCGCGCCGTGGTCATGTCGGAGATGTGCAACTCGTCGCGCGCATGCGCCCCAAGCGCGTCTTTAGCCGTGAGCTGGGCGGCGACCTGCTCGGCCAGAGCCGGATCAAGTCCGCGTTTGACGTATATGGCGGTGAGTTCGGCTTTCTCAAAGTCTGCCGCCGTGCGCAGCTCCTCACGCTCGCGCGCAATGTCGGCGGCTTCGGCGTCCGACTGGGAGCTGACCGAGACATATTCTCCCGCCGCCATCGACAGCGCCCCCGCGACCAACCCCGCGATCCCGGCCAACAGGATATCGCTGCGCGCCGCGGCGGACGCCGCCACGCCCACGATAAGGCTTGCTGTGGACACGATGCCGTCATTGGCGCCGAGAACAGCCGCCCTAAGCCATGCGACGCGGTCGACCCTATGACGCTCGGCGTGCAGTTTCAGTCGGGTCATAGGCTCGTCCTTCCTGTGAGGCTGAGGTCCAGATCACGCTGCCGTCTTAGACCGGCGGCGCGCCAGGCGCGATTCTCGGTTTTGCAAGCTCAGTTTTTGTCGCGCTGCGATCTCAATGACTGTCGGCGCCATCCCAGCCTGAACCAAGAACCGCCCTTCCGGCGCGGACGAGACGAAAAAGCAAGCCGCCGTGAAAAGCTCGGTCCTGTCTGGCGGCCGCATTGATGCGCCGTCGATGGCGGGATCCCGGATCAGGGTCTGTCCAAGGGGTAAAACAGCGCTGCGCGCCTGGCCAAATTCTGCTCGGGCCCGAGCGCATGAGCGGCCTCCGGGGCGGTCCGCCCGCGGGCGGGCCGACCGCGATTGTCTTGGTCCGCCGTCGGCAAGATGGAAGCTGGACGCAGGCATAGGAAAGCTCCAGCGAGACCCCAAGCAAAACACCGAGCGAAACCCCGATTGAGAGCCCGGCTGAGACCCCAGTCTGGCAGTTCGTCTCATAAAGGAGTTTGGTCGGGTCGGCATTTGCGCCAGATCAGCCCGCCGCGCATCACGCTCTGAAAAAAGAAAAGGCTTTCCGCCCAGCGCGCCTGTCCGGGCTCCTTCTCGAGGGGCCGTCAGATGGCGCGGAGGCTGCTGAGACGTGGCGTCAAGACCAAGGCGCAGAAGCCGAGCGCTGCGCCGAGGAGAGAGGGAGCTAAATTCAGTCGCCATCGACAGAGGCGGGGCGCTCCCCGAAAGCGCGATGCGCAGCGAAAATCGGTCCTCGCTCCGCGCCGCCCAGCCTTTGGCTGCGGCCCCAGCCTGTAGACTTCGTCAAAGAACCCCCACATATCGCCTTCCACAGCAAAAAACCCACGGCTCCGCCATGCGAGGGCCAAGGACCGGAGGAGTGGACAAGCACATGCAAGGCGATCTGATCGTCGTGTTCGGCGGCTCCGGCTTCATCGGAACCCATGTCGTCAAACAATTGGCCAAGCGCGGCAAGCGGATCCGCGTGCCGATGCGCCGCCCCCATCTCGGCCACGAGCTGAGGGTTCTGGGCGATGTGGGCCAGGTCCAGCTCGTTCAGGCCAATGTCCGTTACCCTGAAAGCGTGGAGCGGGCCCTGGAAGGCGCCTCCGCCGTGGTGAACCTCGTGGGCCTGCTCTTTGAAAAGGGCGCGCAGAAGTTCGACGAGGTCCAGGCCCAAGGCGCCGAAACCATCGCCGAGGCCGCCGCCAAAGCGGGCGTCACGCGTTTCGTCCAGGTTTCCGCCATCGGCGCCGACGCGAAAGGCAAAGCGCACTACGCCCGCACCAAGGCCGCCGCGGAAGAGGGGGTCCGCCGCCATGTGCCGACCGCCACCATTGTCCGCCCGTCCATCGTGTTTGGCCCCGAAGACCAGTTTTTCAACCGCTTTGCCGACATGGCGAAGTTCGCCCCCGCGCTGCCTCTGATCGGCGGCGGCAAAACCAAGTTCCAGCCCGTCTATGTCCAAGACGTCGCCGAGGCCATCGCCAACGCGCTCGATATGCCGGCCGCGCAAGGCAAGACCTACGAGCTTGGCGGCCCCGGGGTCTATGCCTTCAAAGAGCTGCTCCAGTTCACCCTGGACACCGCCGCCCGCAAGCGGGGCCTCGCCAACCTGCCGTTCTTCGTGGCGGGCCCCATGGGCGCCGCCGCCGATGCAGTCTTTAAGCTCTGGCCCTTCTCCGGCCCGCCGATCACCGGCGATCAGGTGGAAATGCTGAAATCCGATAACGTCGTGAGCCCTGACGCGCTCACGATCCGGGATCTCGGTGTGACCCAGCTCGAAACCATCGAGACGATCGTGCCGACCTATCTCTGGCGCTTCCGCCCGCACGGGCAGTTCCAGGCTAAGCCTACGGAGTAGGAGTGAGGGTTGTCTGCGAAGCCCAAGCTTGGGCTCCGAACCAGAGAAGGTGATCTTTTGTCGCCTTTTTGGGAAGTGTCCCTGTTGCGGCAGGCCTCGGCTCTGCGGCCTGGGATTCGGGCGACGAAGCCTGGGTCCGGGCCAATGGGGCGGCCATGTCCTTGGAAGAAAAGGACGCCCATTCGTCCCGGATCATTGGTCCTTTGCACCTCCTGGTTTGGGTCGTTTTAGGCTTAATCGTTTGGGCTATCCCCGCCGGCGCTGGTGGCGCTTGGTTTGCGGCGCTCTCCGAAGATGACAAGAAAGCAGTGAATGGGGCGGCCTGCGCCTTGACGACAGGCCCGATCGCGACGGCGGTCTTGATGGTTCCAAATCTGCTGATGGCTCAGCGCTTTGTTGATTTTGGCGCATGGCCCTATTGGTGCTGTTCGGCATTCCAGCGCCCGCGGCAGCTGCAGGAGGGCTCTGCGGCTGGCTTCGTCGCCGTCCGGGCGCCCCGGAGAGCGGAGCCGAGGTCAATATAGCCCCCGCACCTCCACCCCCTGCACCTCAAACCAGCCCCTGATCCGCCACCGGTGACAGCGCTGCTCGTTGCCGCAGAAGCACAACACGCACAGCCGCTCGCGGGCCGACAACGCCTCCAGCGCCGCCCGCTCCATCAGCGCCTCCGGCCGCGCCAAAGACGCATCCACGACCCCCCAAAAATCCGCCAGGCGGCCTTCCTTGTTGGCGATACGGCCCTCTTTCGGCGTGCCAAGCTGTTTGAAATGCGTGTAGCCGATGCCCTCGGCCTCAAGGCTCGCGCCCAGCATCCGTTTGGAAAACCCTGCCCGGCGAGAAAGGGGTAGCTGCCGCACGTCGGCCACATGGCTCACCCCCGCCGTCTGCAGCGCCGTGATCAAGGCGGGCAGGCTCACCCCCTCGTACCCGGCAGTGAAGAGGGGCCCACTCACCCCCACAGACCTATCTGAATGGCGCCGATCACAACAAGCCCCAAGGCGATCCGATAGAACGCGAACGGCGCAAACCCGAAGCGCGAGACGAGAGCCAGAAACGGCTTCACCACGATAAAGGCCGCGATGAACGCGGCCACAAACCCCACCCCGATCAACGCGCCGTTGGAAAAGTCGAGCTGGTCCCAGTCCTTGTAGACCTTATAGACCGTCGCCGCCGCCATCGTAGGGATTGACAGGAAAAAGCTGAACTCCGCCGCCGCCCGCCGATCAACGCCCAGCGTGAGCGCCCCTACGATCGTGGCGCCCGATCGCGACACCCCCGGGATCAGCGCCAAAGCCTGACAGCAGCCGACCGCAAAGCTCTTCCACAGAGGCAGCTGTTCGGGGTCGCTGTGCACCGGCACGGGCCGGAACCGCTCCACCAAAAGCATGATGATCCCGCCCGCAATCAGCGTGCTGGCGATAATCGTCCCCGCCGTGGGGCTGATCACGTCCGCGAGGAACACCCGCGACAAAGTCTCCTCCAGAAGGATCCCCGCTGGGATCGCCGGCAGGAACGCCAGGATCACCGATAATGCAAACCGCCGGCTCTCCGCGCGCGAGGGCAGGGAGGTGGTCGTGGTCCAGATCTTGTCGAAATAGACCGTCACCAGCGCAAGGATCGCCCCAAATTGGATGACCACCTTGAATGTCTCGCTGCGCTCAAAGCCCAAAGCCTGACTAAGCAGAATGAGATGCGCCGTGGACGAGACAGGTAGGAACTCTGTCAGCCCCTCCACAAGGCCGAGGATGATCGCCTTCAGAAGGGCGAGGGGGTCCATGCGTGGCTCCTGAACGGGTGTTGAGCGGTCTCTGGCGCTGTTAGCGCAATTTGTGCGCCACGCGAACGGCCCCTCTTCAGGGCTAGATAGAGCATGACTGCTGCCATAATGGCCTATTTTTTGCTTGCTTGGCGAAATGAAGCCCCGTATGCGATGCCCCAGCGGGCCTGTCGAGCCGCTGGAGGGGCGACTATGGCCGAGCGCATGCTGAAGTTCGTCGATGTCGCGCCGAGCCCTCCGGAAAAACGCGCAGTGCGAGAGCGGCGGAGCGATTTCTCTGAGATCTATAAGGATTTGATCGAGGCGAAAGCCGCCGAGCAGGCCTCCCGGTGCAGCCAGTGCGGCGTGCCGTTCTGTCAGTCTCGCTGCCCTTTACAGAACAACATCCCGGACTGGCTGATGCTCACCGCCGCCGGCCGCCTGCGGGAGGCCTATGAGGTCTCCGCGGCCACAAACACGATGCCGGAGATCTGCGGCCGCATCTGCCCGCAAGACCGGCTTTGCGAAGGCGCCTGCGTCATCGAGCAATTCTCCCATCACGGCGCGGTGACCATCGGCGCGGTGGAAAAGCACCTGACAGACAGCGCTTTTGAACAGGGCTGGGTGCCGCCGATCCGGCCCCCTATGGAACGCCGCGAAAGCATCGGGATCATCGGTGCCGGCCCCGCGGGCCTTGCCGCCGCCGAGGCCCTGCGCCTCAAGGGCTACCAGGTCACCGTCTATGACCGCTACGATCGCATCGGCGGCCTGCTCGTCTACGGCATCCCGAACTTCAAGCTCGAGAAAGAAGTCGTCCAGCGGCGCGCCGACCGCCTCATCGACGGCGGCGTCGTCTTCAAGCTCAACACCGAAGTCGGCAAGGATGTCAGCTTTGAGGCCTTGCGCGCCCAGCACGACGCCGTGCTGATCGCCGCCGGCGTCTATCAGGCCAAAGAGCTTGGCGTGCCGAACGAAGCCGCCCGCGGCGTCGTGCCCGCCATGGCGTTCCTCACCGCGTCAAACCGCACCGGCCTCGGCGACGTGGCGCCCGAGTTCACCTCCGGCGCCCTTAACGCAAAGGGCAAGCGCGTCATCGTCATCGGCGGCGGCGACACCGCGATGGATTGCGTTCGCACCGCCGTCCGTCAAGGCGCGAAAAGCGTCACCTGCCTTTACCGCCGCGACCGCGCCAACATGCCGGGCTCTGCGACAGAAGTGAAAAATGCTGAAGAAGAGGGTGTTGTGTTTGAGTGGCTCTCCGCCCCGAAAGCGATCTTGGGCACAGCCCGGAAGGCGACCGGGGTGAAGGTCGCCAAGATGCGCTTGGGCCCGCCAGACAGCTCCGGCCGCCAAGCGCCCCAGGAAATCCCCGGCAGCGAGGCCGACATGCCCGCCGACTTGGTCATCGCCGCCCTGGGCTATGACGCCGAGGACATCCAGGCCCTCTGGCAAGCGTCCGACCTCAAGACCACCCGCTTCGGTACAGTCCGCGTCGATCCCGCGACGATGGCGACGAACCTGCCGGGCGTTTTCGCCGCCGGGGATATCGTCCGCGGCGCGTCCCTCGTCGTGTGGGCCATCAAAGAGGGTCGGGACGCTGCTGAAGCCATCCACAAACACGTGCAACGCCGCACCGTTGCCTCTGCCGCCGTTGCTGCGGAATGACAGGCCCACCAGACACCAAGGGCCGCTGCCTCTGCGGCGCGGTGAGCTATGAGGGCCGCGGCGCCCTAAAGGGTGTCTCGGCGTGTCATTGCCGAGACTGCGCCCGCTGGGTCGGCGGCCCGGCGCTCACGGCAGAGTTCACCGAAGGATTCGCTATTGAAGGCCCGGTTCGTTGGTGGCGCAGTTCCGAGTGGGGCGAGCGGGGATCTTGCGCGCAATGCGGCGCGGCCCTGTTCTGGCGCGCGATTGACGGCTCGATCATCAACGCCGGCGCGGGCTTTTTCGACGATCCGACCCAATTCCAGCGGATCGACCTGCACATTTTCGTGGACCGCAAACCAGCCTTCTACGACTTCGCAGACGATGCCCCGCGCCTCACAGGTGATGAGTATCTGGCTGCCCTGCAGGCGTCGTCATGAACGCCCAGATGCGCATCTATGGCGACCTGCGGTCCGGCAACTGCCTCAAGGTCAAATACGCCGCCGACCTCCTCGGCGTGCCCCATGAGTGGATCGCCGTTGACATCGCCGCCGGCGAAACCCGCACGCCCTCGTTCCTCGCCATGAACCCGGCGGGCCAGATCCCGCTCGTGGCTTGGCCGGACGGTCGCGTTCTGGCCCAATCCAACGCGATCCTCCGCTATCTGGCCCGCGGCACGACGCTTTTGCCTGCAGACCCCTTCCTCCAAGCCAAGATCGACGCGTGGCTCTTCTGGGCGCAATATAGCCACGAGCCCTATGTCGCCGTGGCGCGCTTTGAGATGGTCTATCTCGGCAAGCCCAAGGCTGAACGCGACCCCCGCCTCGTCACAAGAGGGGAAGCGGCCCTCGATCTGATGGAGGCCCATCTCGCCTCCCGACTGTGGCTGGAGGGCGGCGGCTTCACCATCGCCGATCTGGCCTTGTTGGCCTATACCCGCCTCGCTCCCGAAGGCGGTTTTGATCTGAGCCCTAGGCCCGCTTTGCGGGCGTGGATCGCCCGTTGCGAGCAGGCGATCGGACTGGAGAGCTGAAGCCGTGTCTGAAGAGATCGAACGCTACCGCCGAGAGCGCGCCCGCCTGCAGGCCGAGGGGCTCTACAGCCCTGATGATGAGCGCGACGCCTGCGGCGTGGGCCTGATCGTCGCCATCGACGGCCGTCCGCGCCGCGAGGTGGTCACCATGGCCATCCAGGCCCTGAAGAATCTTTGGCATCGGGGCGCTGTGGACGCCGACGGCAAGACTGGCGACGGCGCAGGCATCCTTCTGGACGTGCCCCAGGCCTTTTTCCGCGAGAGCGTCGAACGGACGGGCCATAAAATGGCGAAGGGCCCTGTTTATGTCGGCCAGATGTTTTTGCCTCGGCTGGATTTCGCCGCCCAAGAGCGCGCCCGGATCATCGTGGAGAGCGAGATCTTGAAGGCCGGCTTCCAGCTCTATGGCTGGCGCCAGGTCCCGGTGGATATTGCCGCCATTGGCGAAAAGGCGAACGCCACCCGTCCTGAGATCGAGCAGGTTCTGTTCCACGACCCGCTGGCTCGTCCCGAGGCCGAGGTCGATCGCGCGCTCTTCATCTGTCGCCGCCGCATTGAAAAGCGCGCGCTGTCAAAGAACATCGATCTCTATGTTTGCAGCCTTTCGGCGCAGACCCTGATCTATAAAGGCATGTTCCTCGCCGAACAGATCGACGCCTTCTACCCCGATCTCCAAGACGACCGCTTTGAAAGCAGCGTGGCGATCTATCACCAGCGCTATTCCACCAACACCTTCCCCGAATGGCGGTTGGCCCAGCCTTTTCGGATGCTGGCCCACAACGGCGAAATCAACACGCTCAAGGGCAACACCAACTGGATGCGGAGCCACGAAATCCGCATGGCGTCTGACGCCTTCGGCGAGGCCGACCGGGATGTGAAGCCGATCATCCAGCCCGGCGGCTCAGATTCCGCCGCCCTCGACAACGTGTTTGAGGTGCTGGTCCGCGCCGGCCGCTCCGCGCCCATGGCGAAAGCGCTCTTGATCCCGGAGGCCTGGGCCAAAAGCCAAACGATGAAGCCTGCGCACAAGGCGCTTTACGCCTACTGCAACGCCGTGATGGAGCCCTGGGACGGTCCCGCCGCGCTCGCGATGTTCGATGGCCGCTGGGCTGTCGCTGGAATGGACCGCAATGGCCTTCGCCCGATGCGCTATGCGCTAACCGCCGAAGGCCTTCTGGTCGTCGGCTCCGAAACCGGCATGTGCCCGCTCACCAATCAGGCGGTCATCGAGCGCGGCCGCGTTGGCGCCGGCCAGATGATCGTCGTCGACACCGAAGGCCAGCGCCTTTACCGCCACGAAGAAATCGTCGACCTCCTCTCCGCCCAGCATCCCTATCAGGACTGGCTCGACAATGTCGTCGAACTCGACAAGCGGCTCGCCGGCCAAGAGCCCCGCCTTTATGAAAGCCGCGCCGCGCTTCTCCAGCGCCAATATGCCGCCGGCCTGACGCTGGAAGATTTGGAGCTGATCCTCGCCCCTATGATGCTTTCGGCGAAGGAAGCGGTGGGCTCGATGGGCGACGACGCGCCTTTGGCCGTGCTGTCGGACAAATATCGTCCGTTGTCGCACTATTTCCGCCAGAATTTCTCCCAGGTCACCAATCCGCCCATCGACCCGCTGCGGGAAGAGCGGGTGATGACCCTCACCACCCGCTTCAAGAACCTCGGCAACATACTTGCCCAGGACGAAACCCAGACCAATGTCTATGTCCTCCCAAGCCCGGTTCTGACCAATGGCATGTATGCCCGCATGGTCGATGAGCTCGGCGATGCGGTCGAGGTGATTGACTGCACCTTTGAAGCCGCCGCCGACCCCGATCGGGCTGGCCCTGCGCTGCGCGCCGCTTTAGACCGCATTCGCCGCGACGCCGCCGACGCCGTCCGCGCCGGCCGCAGCCACATCGTGTTGTCAGACCAAGCCCAGGGGCCTGGCCGCGTCGCCTGTCCGATGATCCTGGTGACCGGCGGGGTGCAGGCCCACCTCGTCGCCGAAGAGCTCCGCTCGTTCTGCTCGATCTCGGTCCGCTCAGCGGAGTGCCTGGACACCCACTATTGCGCCGTGCTGATCGGCTGCGGCGCGACGACCGTGAACCCCTATCTCGCCTTTGAGTGCATCGCTGACCGCGTAGACCGAGGCCTCAGCGAAGGCCTCACCCGCGAGGAAGCCGCCGCCAATTACAAGACCGCCTTGGACGCGGGCCTGCTCAAAATCATGTCCAAAATGGGCATCTCGGTGATCTCCTCCTATCGCGGCGGGTTGAACTTCGAGGCCATCGGCCTCTCGCGCGCCCTGTGCGACGAGTTTTTTCCCGGCCTGACGAGCCGCATCTCCGGCATAGGCCTGTCCGGCCTGGCTCTCGAAGCTTCCGAAATCCACGCCAAGGCTTTCGACGAGCAGGTCCTGGCGTTGCCCGTCGGGGGACTTTACCGCTGTCGCGCCAAAGGCGAGCGGCACGCCCTGGAGGCCCAACACATCCATCAGCTCCAGAAAGCCTGTGACGTGGGCGACT
This sequence comes from Alphaproteobacteria bacterium, assembly GCA_018971945.1. Lineage (GTDB taxonomy): Bacteria > Pseudomonadota > Alphaproteobacteria > Caulobacterales > Aquidulcibacteraceae > REEB509. The sequence goes on from JAGWZH010000040.1 coordinate 13,834, forward strand.
ATGAGGCCTACAAGCTCTATGCGACCCAGGTCCGTGATCGCCGCCTTGCCGAGCCGATTCAGCTCCGCGACCTTTTGGAGATTCGCGACAATCCTCGCGCCGCTGTGCCGATCGACGAAGTGGAGAGCGTCAACGAAATCCGCCGCCGTTTTTTGACCCCCGGTATGAGCCTTGGCGCCCTGAGCCCGGAAGCCCATGGCGTCTTGAATGTGGCCATGAATCGGATCGGCGCGAAGTCTGTCTCCGGGGAGGGCGGCGAGGACCGAGCGCGCTACGCGCCCCTTCCCAACGGCGACAACATGAACTCTGCAGTGAAACAGATCGCGTCAGGGCGGTTTGGCGTCACCGCGGAGTATCTGAACCAGTGCCGCGAGATCGAGATCAAAGTGGCCCAGGGGGCCAAGCCCGGGGAAGGGGGCCAGTTGCCGGGCTTCAAGGTGACCGAGCTCATCGCGCGTCTGCGCCACGCCACCCCTGGGGTGATGCTGATCAGCCCGCCGCCCCATCATGACATCTACTCGATCGAAGACCTTGCCCAGCTCATCTATGATCTGAAGCAGATCAATCCAACCGCGGAAGTCTGCGTCAAACTGGTGGCGCAGTCGGGCATTGGCGCGGTCGCTGCGGGCGTCGCCAAAGCCAAGGCCGACGTGATCCTCGTTTCCGGCCATGTCGGCGGCACGGGCGCATCGCCCCAGACATCGATCAAATATGCCGGCATCCCTTGGGAGGTCGGCCTCTCCGAGGCCCATCAGGTCTTGACGCTCAACAATCTCCGCCACCGGGTGAAGCTCCGGGCTGATGGGGGCTTGCGCACCGGACGCGACATCGTCATCGCCGCCATGCTCGGTGCCGAAGAGTTCGGCATCGGCACCGCAAGCCTTGTGGCCATGGGATGCATCATGGTGCGCCAGTGCCACTCCAACACCTGCCCCGTCGGCGTCTGCGTCCAGGACGAGCGTCTGCGCGCGAAATTCAAAGGCTCGCCGGACAAGGTCGTCAATTTGATGACCTTCATCGCCGAGGAGGTTCGCGAGATCCTCGCCCGCATCGGGTTTCGTCGCCTGCACGAGGTCATTGGCCGCACGGACTTGATTGCGCAAATCAGCCGCGGCCACGATCATCTCGACGATCTTGATCTCAACCCGCTTCTGGTTCGGGTGGACAGCCCCTATCCGCCATACTGCGTCCGCGAAGGCCGCACTGAGGTCCCAGACACCCTCGACGCCCAGATCCTTCGCGACGGGGCCGCCTTCTTCGAACGCGGCGAAAAGCTGCAGCTCAATTACACTGTTCGCAACACGCACCGTGCGGTGGGCGCGCGGTGTTCGTCGGAGGTGACCCGCAAATGGGGCATGCACGCCTTGCCCGAATCCCGTCTGACGGTGCAGTTGACGGGATCGGCGGGCCAATCCCTCGGCGCGTTCCTCTGTCAGGGCGTGGCCCTCGAAGTCGTCGGCGACGCTAATGATTATGTGGGCAAGGGGCTTTGCGGCGGTCTCATCGTCCTACGCCCCGCCAAACTCGCCCCCGCCGGCGCCCGCAATGTCATTATCGGCAATACGGTACTCTACGGAGCGACCTCGGGCCGACTTTTCGCTGCCGGTCAGGCTGGTGAGCGCTTTGCGGTGCGCAATTCCGGCGCCGAGGTCGTGGTTGAGGGCTGCGGCGCCAATGGCTGTGAATACATGACCGGCGGCGCCGCCGTTCTATTGGGGCCCGTGGGCGACAATTTCGGGGCCGGCATGACCGGCGGCATGGCCTTTGTCTATGATCCCCAGAACCGCTTTGAGGCTATGGCCAATCCTGAAACCATCATCTGGCGGCGGATCGGCGCAGCCTATTGGGAACAGCGCCTCCGCGCTTTGGTGCAAGAGCACTGCGACCGCACGGCCTCGCCTGTGGCCCAAGATCTGCTCTCTGCTTGGCCGCAAGCCCTGGAGGCCTTCTGGCAGGTGACCCCGAAAGAAATGCTCAAACGACTGCCCCATCCGCTCGACCAAGGGGCGGCGGTGGCGGCCGAATAGACCCAACCATCCGCGCGCGCCGCAACACCCTCGCACAGTCCGTTTTCGCGTCTTCCCCCAGCTGGGGCCGATGGCCTAGATCATCACGACATGACCGCCCCTGCCGTTCCTCCTCTGACCAGCGCGCAAAAGGCCCTTGTCACCGCCCGCACGGCCCAGCTGGCGGTTGCGGCGGCATGCGTGTTGATCGCCATCAAAGGTTGGGCGTGGCTCGCCTCGGGTTCTGTGGCGATGCTGGCGAGCCTGACCGACAGCGTCCTCGACCTCGCCGCCTCGCTCTTCTCCTATTTCGCGGTCCGTTACGCCGCCAACCCCCCAGACGACAATCACCGCTTCGGCCACGGCAAGGCGGAAGCCTTTGCGGGCCTCTTCCAGGCGGGTCTGGTGGCCGTCTCCGCCACCTTGATCGCTGTCGAGGCCGTCGCCCGCTTGGTAAGGCCCCAAGCCTTGCAGGCCGGCATGGAGAGCATCGGCGTGATGCTGGTCTCCATGCTTGTAACCGCGGCCCTGGTTCTCGCCCAATCCCGCGCTCTGAAAAAGACAGGCTCCGTCGCCACCGCTGGCGACCGCGCCCACTACGCCGCAGACTTCGCCTCCAATCTTGTCGTCATCCTTGGCCTCGCCGCCGGTGCGCTATTCGGGCTGACTTGGGCTGACGCCGCCGCAGGCGTGTTTGTGGCCCTCTGGCTTGGCCACGGCGCGTGGGAGGTGGCCCGCGACAGCGCCAATCACCTGATGGATCATGAACTGCCTGAAACCGACCGCGCCCGCATAAAGGCCTTGGCGGAAGAGGACCCCGCCATGGGCCGGATCCACGATCTCAGGACCCGCGCCTCGGGACCCTATCTTCATATCCAGTTCCACGCCGATCTCGACCCAGACCAAACCCTGGAACAGGCCCACGCCGTCATCGTGGCCGCCGAGGCCCGCATCCGGACCGCCTATCCCGCCGCCGACATCATCATTCATCCCGATCCCGCCGACCGCGCCGAACCGCATGGCCATGAAGCCTTCGCGGGATAAGCGGTCTCCCTGGTTGGCTGAGCGCGTTTTGACTGAAGCGATTGAGCTTGTATGACAAACGCTCCAATTGGCGATGACAGGAGCTCACCAATGATCGGGCCTGTATTCCTCCTGGCCTTGGCTCTGGGCGCCTGTGTTCCGGCCGCGCGCGCCTCGAATGGTGAGACCGAGATCGCCTCCGCCGCTCAACCCCTCGCCTTTGACCGCGTGGCGCAAAGCGTCAATCTGAATTTGAGCGATCATGTCGGCGCCTCGCCAACGCCGCAAATGCTGCAAACCGATCCCGACGCCGCTTGGGCGGCTCTGCGCCAATGGGTGGCGGACGGGCGAATTCTGGTCGCCGCCCAGCGCCGCCAGCTCCAGACGGCCTATGTCGAGGCGCGTCCTGCGTGGGACAAGCCGGACCTTGACGGATTGGTCGAGCTCTATCGCCATCGACCCAGCCGCGACATGGTCTTCGCCAGCAGCCTGACGCTTTGAAACGGACCCTCAAAACCGCTCTCCATGCCCGGGCCGGGAGCCTTGGGTTTCAAGCCGTAGGCGTCGCCGACGCCGCCGCGTCCTGGGAAGCGGGCGCGCGATTGAAAGCGTTCCTGGACGCTGGCCGTCATGCGACGATGAGTTGGATGGAGGAGAGCGCCCATCGACGCTCCCATCCCCGAGCGCTTTGGCCTGAAGCCGAAAGCGCCGTGATGCTGGGCGCCTCCTACGCTCCCCGCGAGGACCCTCTGGAGCTCTTGACGGCCAGTGGGCAAGGCGTTGTGAGCGCCTACGCCGCAAGGAAAGACTATCACGACGTGCTCAAAGGCCGTCTCAAGGAGCTTGCGCAATGGCTCGCCAAAGAGACGGGTGCGGCCGTAAAGGTCTTCGTCGATACAGCGCCTTTGATGGAAAAGCCCCTTGCCCAGGCTGCGGGCCTCGGCTGGCAGGGCAAGCACACCAACCTCGTCTCAAGGGAGCACGGCTCCTGGCTCTTTCTGGGCGCCATCCTCACCGCCGCCCGCTTGGAGCCTGATGATCCGGCCCAGGACAGCTGCGGCTCCTGCCGCGCCTGCCTCGATGTCTGCCCCACCGAAGCCTTCCCTGCGCCTTATCAGCTCGACGCACGCCGCTGCCTCGCCTATCTCACCATCGAGCATAAGGGCCCGATTCCAGAGGAGTTCCGTGCGCCTCTGGCCAACCGCGTCTTTGGCTGCGACGACTGCCTCGCCGTCTGCCCCTGGAACAAATTCGCCGCTGCGAGCCGCGACGCCAGGCTCGGTCTGCGTGAGGATCTGCAGTCCGCCCCGCTCGCCGCTCTCGCTTCTCTCGACGACGCCGCATTTCGCGCCCGCTTCGCTGGAACCCCTGTTAAACGCGCGGGGCGCGCCCGTTTCTTGCGGAATGTGATGATCGCGATAGGCAACAGCGATGATCCCGCAACCCTTCCCGCCGCAGAGGCCGCCCTAAACGATGAGAGCCCGCTTATCCGCGGCGCCGCCGTCTGGGCCTTGCGCAATCGCCTTGACGCGGCCGCTTTCCAGCGGCTCAAAGAACGTTACGCCGCCGCTGAAACGGAGGCGGACGTTCTTCTGGAATGGGGTGAAGCAGGGGTCTGACATGCCGGGGGAAGCCCGCCCACAGAAGCGCCCGCAGAAACCGCCGGCCTTCATCCTGACGCCCCACAGCGCAGAGCGGCTGCGCCGTCGTGGCCGGCGCCTGCAGCGCGATCTGGACTACGAACTCGTTCGCCTCCGCGGCCGCAAACGCTTTGGCCTTGTCTGGCTCTCTTTGGCGACCTTGGCCTTCAGCCTGATCGCAGTCCCCTTCTTCTGGGTCATGTCCCTGGCGAAGAATGGCCCAAAAGCCTCCCCCGCGATGATCGCGGAAGCAGCCTCCTCCATCCGCGTGTCCCGATCACACGTGCCTGTGCAGGAGATCGACCCAATTCTTGTCTTGGCGGTGGTGACAGCGATCGACCCTGCTTTTTGCGCCGATGGGGCCGTCTTCCGCCAACGCCTCGCCCAAGACGTGCTGCTCTGGCCGAATGCTGAAGGCCGAGAGCCGAGCTTCATCCAGCGTCGCCTCGCCCGTTACCTCGCATGGCATATCAATCTGCTTTGGTCTCGGCCCCGGATGGTCGAAGTCTATATGAACAGCGCCGTCTGGGGTCCTGGCCATATTGGCGTCGAGGCCGCATCCCTGGCCCGCTATGGACTGCCCTCCCGCGCTTTGGAGGCAAGGCTTCAGGCCGTGCCGCTCGCGGTCGCCGTGGTTGAACCCGACCTGATGGGGGAGGGGGCGGCTCCGGGCGCCCTGATTGAAAGAGTGGACGCCTTGGCGGCGGAGACCGAAGCGTTGATCGCCGCAGGCGCTTTCGCCTGTCTTACGATGCAGGAATAGCCGAGCCCGGAGCGACCGGAACCCCGGTCCGCAGAGCCTCGCGCGCATGGCCGAGCGCCAGCAGCCCCTCAATCGCGGTGGGATCCAAGGCCACAGCGCGTTCGGCGTCCGCGACGGCGAGATCGAACGCATTCTGATACATCCGCGCGATCGCCCGCAGCCGATAGGCTGCGGGGTTCTCGGGCGCGAGGTCGAGCGCCCGATCCAGGTCCTGTTCCGCCTGGCGCCAATGCGCCTGCAGGGCGAAAGCCTGCGAGCGGTCGATCAGAATATCGGCGAGATGCGTCATGTCCTCGCCAATGAGGGTGAGCGCATCCGTCAGCGCCCGCTGCGCGCCGGCCCCGTTGCCTGCGATCAGCCATGCGTTTCCCGCTTGCACCATCGCCTCCGCGCGCGACGCCGCAGTCCCGTAGTCGGGCGAGGAGCCCAGCGCTTCAAGCCGACGCGCGCCTTCCGCTGCCCGCCCAAGCTCCACCAACGCCATCGCAGCGCAGCGCCATCCTTCTGGCCGCCGATATTGGTTCGACCAGGCCATTCCCTCCTCGTAGGCCGCCTCCGCGTCGACAGCGATCTGGGCTACGCATTGCTCCAGCCAGACCGTGTCGGCGGCGGCGGCGGGAGAGCCCTGCAACAAGGCCAGCTGGACGAGAGAGGCGGCGATTGACATGCTGTCGGTCCCCGGCGCGAAAGAGTGATGACCGACGCCCATGCCTGAAACCGAAGGCGAAACCAAGGCTGAAGCACCGCTGCTCGTGTGCCTGGGGGCGGGCTATGTTGCGGGATATCTCGCCCGCCGCCTGAAAGCCCAAGGATGGGGCATTGTTGGCGTCCGCCGCACGCCCCAGCATCCTGGAGAAATCACGCTTGAGCAGGCCGCCCCCTTCATCGGCGAGGCGCGCGCGATCCTCGCCTCGATCCCCCCAGGCGAGGGGGGCGATCCAGCCCTTTCAGTCCAAGGCGAGGCCTTGGCCAAAGCCGAGGGCGCGTGGATCGGCTATCTCTCAACCACGGGCGTTTATGGCGACCGCGCCGGCCGCTGGGCGTTTGAGGACGACCCGCCCACGCCCCAGAGCCCCGAAGCACGCCGCCGCGCCGCCGCCGAGCAGGGCTGGCGGGCCCTCGGCGCGCATGTTTTTCGCTTGCCAGGGGTTTACGGCCCAGGCCGCAGCCCCTTCGCAAAGCTCAAAGCCGGTCTCGAACGTCTCATCGATAAGCCCGGCCAGGTTTTCTCCCGCGCCCACCCCGAAGATATCGCTGCGGCTTTGGCCCTTGCGATGGAGCGCCCCAATCCGGGCCGCATCTATAATATCTGCGATGACGAACCAGCGCCCTCCGCGGCGGTCGTCGCCCATGCAGCGAAACTTTTAGGCCTGCCTCCGCCGCCTTTGGTCGGTTTTGAAGAGGCCGATCTGAACCCCATGGCCCGCCGTTTCTACAGCGAGTGCAAGCGCGTCAGCAACGCCCGCGCGAAAGCAGAACTGGGCTGGAGGCTGATCTACCCGACCTATCGCGAGGGCCTCCGAGCGATTCTTCAGGCCGAGAGCGCCGCACAAAGCTGAGCGGCGGTTCGCTCCAGAAGCGCAATGTCCTGAGGCCGCGAGAGCCGGTGATCCCCATCCTTGATCAGCGTCGTCTGCACGTCTGCGCTTCCGATCGCCTCCGCCGTATCCAACGCGTGCCGCCAGGGCACATCGGGATCCTTTTGGCCCTGGAGGATGCGCACGGGGCCTTGAAAGGGGATCGGTCCGGGCATGAGGCTGTGGCGGTCCCCATCGTCCAAGAGCGCCTGGGTGATGATGGTCGGCGCGCCATAGGAGGAGGGCATCGCCCACCGGCCTGCGCCTGCGAGTGCTGCCCGCGCCTCCGCCGGCAGGGCGGGGCCCATCAACCGCTTGGTGAAGTCGACGGCCGGCGCGATCAACAAAAGACCCTTGACCCGCTCAGGCCGCGCCTGTGCTGCAAGGAGGCTAAGCCAAGCCCCCATCGAGGAGCCGACCAGGACAAGCGGCCCGGTGGTTAAGAAGTCCAAGACCGCAAGACTGTCCTCCAGCCACGCCCCGATCGTGCCGTCTTCGAATACGCCCGATGAGCGTCCGTGTCCGCTATAGTCAAAGCGCACAAAGGCTTGATCCGCCTGCCGCGACCATGCGGCAAGCGCTTGCGCCTTGGTTCCCGTCATGTCGGAATTAAATCCCGACAGCCAGGCCAAAGTCGGACCTCTGCCGACGATCGCGTGATAAGCCAGAAGCCGTCCCTGGGGGGTGGCGAGGCGGTCAAAAGGGTCGTTTTGCAATATTCTTGACCTGGAGTTAACATTTACGGAAGGCAAACGCGGCACGCTGATCTGGAGAGAAATACTGCGTCAAGCAGCCGCCAAAGTAAAAAAGAACGTCATGCACGCTGTTTTGCAGGTCACGCCCTCTTTGAACGCCGGCGGCGTTGAGCGGACCACCATAGAGGTGGCGGAGGCCTTGACGCGCGCGGGCGGTCGGGCCCTGGTCGCCTCCGCTGGCGGCCAATTGGAGGCGGAGCTCGAAACGGTCGGCGGCGAACTGGTCCGTCTGCCGCTGGACGCTAAAAGCCCACTGACCGTGGCTGCAAACGCCGTGCGCTTGGCGGGATTTCTTCGCCGTCGCAGGGTCGCCGTGGTCCATGCGCGCTCTCGGGCCCCGGGGTGGAGCGCTCTTTGGGCCGCCCGCCGCATGGGGCTGCCTTTCGTGACCACCTATCATGGCCTCTATAACGCCCGTTCCGACCTCAAGCGCTGGTATAATAGCGTGATGGCCAAGGGCGATATCGTAATCGCCAATTCCGAATTCACCCGCGCCCATGTCTTGCGTGAATATGGCCTCGCTCCTGATCGCGTGATCGCTATTCCGCGCGGCGTCGACTTAAAGCAGTTCGATCCAGCCAGGATCGACAGAGACGCCGTGGCCGCCTTGCGCGCCCGGTGGGGCTTCCAATCCTCCGGCCGTATCTTGGCTCTGATGCCCACCCGCATCACCCGCTGGAAGGGACATGAGGTGCTGTTGGAGGCCGCCGCCCGCGTCGAAAGCGAGCGCCCCGGCCGGCTTGGAGTGGTCATGGCGGGCTCAGCGGTCGGCCGCGAAAACTACCGGGCCGAGCTCTTGCGGCGCATCCAGGACCATGGGTTGCAAGACATCGCCCAGCTGGTCGACCATCAAAATGACATGCCTGCGGTGTTGATGGCCGCTGATGTCGTCGTAACGCCGTCGATCGAGCCGGAGGCCTTCGGCCGCGTGGCGGTAGAGGCGCAGGCTATGGGTCGGCCTGTTGTGGCCACCGCCCATGGCGGTTTCGCTGAGACCGTTCAGGATGGACGTTCAGGCCTGCTGGTGGCGCCTGCAGACGCCGCGGACCTCGCGCAGGCTCTGGTGCGCATGATTGATGCAGGGGAGGAGGGTCGCCGTCGCATGGGAGAGATAGGGATGGCGCACGCCCGGCCGCTCTACGCCAAAACCACCCTGCAAAAGGCGACGCTCGGCGTCTACGAAAAAGTCCTCGCGGAGAAGCGCTGATGCTGTTCTGGCGCAAAGGTCCTCAATCCGCCCCCAGAGGCCGTGGCGGCTCTATTCTGGTCATCAAGCTTGGGGCCATAGGCGACTTCATCCAGGCCTTGGCGGCGGCCCGCATCATCCGCGCCCATCATATCGGCGCCCGCATCACGCTGCTCACGACCGAGCCCTTCAAGGCGTTCGCCGAGAAATGTCCCTATTTTGACGTGGTGGACGCCGACGGCCGCCCGCGTGAGGCGACGGCTGTCGCCGCCCTGATCGCCCGCATCCGAGCCGCGAAGCATGATTTCGTCTATGACCTGCAGACGTCCGGACGCACCAGCAACTATTTTCATGCTCTGAAGCCTCGGCCGCCTTTGTGGTCCGGCGTGGCTCCCGGCTGCTCCCATCCCCACGCCAACCCCAAGCGCGAAGAGATGCATACCCTCGACCGACTGGCCGAGCAGCTTGAAATGGCGGGTGTCCCCCGACAGGAGATTTATGCCGACGGCGCAGCCCCAATGCCCGATTTGGGGTGGGTCCGCCGCGCCCTGGGCGATCCCCCGCGCCTGCAGCCCGGCTATTTCGGCATTAAGGGCCCTTATGTTCTGCTGATCCCAGGCGCGTCCCCGCACCGGCCGGAAAAGCGTTGGCCGGCCAAAAGCTATGCCGAAATGGCCCAAAAGATCGCCGCCCGCGGCGTCACGCCCGTGGTTATTGGCGCGCTGGCTGAAAAGGATGTCGGCGCCGCCGTCGCCGCCGCCGAGCCGCGGGCGAAGAATCTCGTGACCCGCACAGACTTGTTCCAAGTGGCCGCGCTTGCCGAGCGCGCCCAATTCGCTGTTGGCAATGACACCGGCCCGATGCACATGGCCGCCGCCGCCGGGCAGCGCTGCCTTGTTCTGTTCTCGGCCAACTCCGACCCCGAGCGCGTCCAGCCGCGCTCCCGCAGGGGCGTGGCGGTGCTCACGGCGGCCAACCTGGAGGATCTCCCTGTCCGCGACGTCGAACAGGCCATGCGCAATATGGGGGCCTTTGGCTGGCCTGTTCCGGCCTGAAAGCCACGCCCGCAGGAACAATTCGTTTGTCTTTGCAAGTCCGCTTGATCCCGAAGGCAACCCCAGCGATATAAGGCCGCCACTCCGGCGTGCGCAGCAGAGGCGCGCATGGCGGCTGGGGCCACGGGGTTAGATCGGTCGCATGATGCGCCGATGGTTCTTCCCCGTGCGCCAATTGAGGGAGGCAGAGCATAGCCCGTCGTCCATTTGCCGCACCGGCGCCGTCCAAAGACGGCCCCCGCGTAAACGAAGAAATCCGGGGTGTGCCTCGGGTTCTCCTGATTGATGAGAATGGCGAGAAGCAGGGCGAAATGCCCATTACCGCCGCTCTTGAAGCCGCCGCAGAAGTGGGGCTTGACCTGGTCGAGGTCGCCCCCATGGCCGAACCGCCCGTGTGCAAAATCATGGACTTCGGCAAGTTCCGCTTCCAGGAGCAGAAAAAGAAAGCCGAGGCGCGAAAGAACGCCAAGGCTGTGGAAATCAAGGAAATCAAGGTTCGTCCAAACATTGACGATCATGACTATGACGTCAAAATGCGAGCCATTCACCGCTTCTTTGAAGAAGGCGACAAGGTGAAGGTGACTTTGCGGTTCCGTGGCCGAGAACTGGCGCATACGCATTTAGGGATGGAGCTGCTGGAGCGCATTCGGGGCGAGCTCGATGGCATCGCCAAAGTAGAGCAGGAGCCGCGCTTCGAAGGCCGTCAGGTTGTCATGGTGATGGCGCCCCGCAACGCGTAGAGGCGTCGGGACTGGGCGCAGCGAAGGGTGGGGGAGAGGCGACTTAGGGCCTCCGCCCTTGCCGATAGCGCTGTATCTGCAGCCCCATTGTGATGAGCAACAGGACCAGAGAGGCGCCGAATCCAGCGAGATTGGCCAGGCGCGCCGCTTGGGGATTGGCTTCAAAGAATCCAGGCTCTCCAGCGGCCTCGCGCGCTGCGAGGGCCTCCCGCGCTTGGCGTTGGGCGGCCTCTGCGGCGTCTCGCAGAGGGGCGTTCAGCTCACCCAAATCCGGCGCAGAGGGCAGCCCCATCTGCGCCAAAGACAAACCGCCGAACGGCGGCAGTCTGTCTGGAGCGAAATAGCTCTGCGACCCAAAAGCGATCAGGCACAAGGAGGAGATCGCCAGGGCCGGCCAGGATGCGATCACCGCCGCGCCGAAATCCACCGCCCGTCTGAAATAAAGTGTCATTTTTTCGGAGGCGGACAGCGCGTCGGGCATGGCGGGGTACTCCTCGTCGGCGGAGGAGCCTAGACCGAGCTTGTCCACGTCTCAAGCGCGGGCTGCGCGATCTCCTGGCCGCCCGATCTCGTTTCTGCGCGGTCTCTATGGCGCGAAGCCTTCCCGGCGACCGAGACGGCGCGCATGAAAACGCCCCGATCAGCGCAAGACAGACCGGGGCGTTTGGAGTGCTGACGAACCAGATCGGCTCAGTCGACCAGCTTAAGGTTCACCGCTTTTGGACCTTTGCCCTTTGGGTCGGGCAGCGTCTGGAAATTGATCTTTTGTCCTTCGCTCAAGGCCGGCATGCCCGCCCGTTCGACCGCTGAAACGTGCACAAAAACATCCGCGCCGCCGCCGTCAGGGGTGATGAAACCGAAGCCACGTGCGGCGTTGAAGAACTTCACAACCCCGTTCTGCGGATCTCCCAGTGGGGCCCGTGGAGGCCGATCGCCGCCGCCGAAACCGCCGCCTTCCGGCCGGGGTCGGAAGGGCCGGTCACCCGGCGGTCCGTCGCCCCGCGGACGGAATGGACGATCTCCGCCGCCGCCGCCACCGCCGCCGCGAAAGCCGCCGCTGCCGCCGCCGTAACCGCCGCCGCGGTAACCGCCGCCGCCGCCG
>JAGWZH010000041.1 GCA_018971945.1 Alphaproteobacteria bacterium
AAGCGCGCTGATGCCTTCAAACGCGTTGATGGGAAAGGACAAGATGGCAAGGCGCCGTCCGTCCGCCGTAAGGATGACCGTGCGGTCTTGCGCCCACACCTGGCGCGCCATGGCAGGCGACGCGCTGACCGCCGCGAGGCCTTGGCCCAGGCGGGCGGGCACGGCGATAAGGCTGTGTGGGGCGCGGGCGGCGTCACGGAAGCTGAGAAGTCCGAAGGCGGGTTCGGGGCTTCGCGCCGTCAGGGGCGCAGCCAGGGCCACCACAGGACCGCTGTCCCCTTCTCGAACCCCTAGGATCGCGCCGTACCGGCCTTCCTGCCGCAAATACCATCCCTCCGCGTCTGGTCTGCGCGTTGCGGCCCAGGTGGCGGCCTGCCCGGGAAAAAGCATGATGGAGAGCCGACTCCAGGCGGAAAAACCCGCTTGCGCCCGTTCCGCTGATCGCAGGAGGGCGGGGTCATGGCAAGGTCGCGCCGCTGCCGCCAAGGCTGCCTGCGCGTCTAAGATGTCGATCCGAGCCGGGGTCTCGCCGCTCCGGAGCAGAGCGCTCCGCGCCAGCGCAGCGCCCGCGGCGAGAGCCGCCAATTCAGCCTCGCCTAGCAGCGGGCAGCGCTGGGCCGCGTGCAGGAGCGCGCTGCGTTCGGCGAAGGTGGCCGCCGCCAAACGCGTCTGGGCGGAGGCTGGGGCGACGGCGGCCAGAGCGACGGCGGCCAGAGCGCCGGCCGCCGCCGGGAAAGATGCGCGAAGAAGAGCCATAGTGGAGGCCGTAGCACGGCCGCCCTTGCCGATCCCTGAACGACTTGCCACAACCCCCCACCATGACGCCACAGCTGAAAACGGACTTTTGGGTGCAAGCGCTGATCCGAAGAGCCCAGGCTGCTGGTGCGTTTGCGACCGTGGCGCGCAAGGGCGATCCTGACGCTGGCGCAGTGCTGGTCAAGGTGGCCACGCTTGACGGCAAAGCGCGGCTTTACGGATCCGCTCAAGACGGGGCAGGCGAGAGGGTCTGGTTGGATCTGTCCGCGGGGGCCTTGGGCGACGCCGAGCACGCTGTGGACGCCCATTGGACCGCTCGCGGGGCGAAAGACCCCGATCTTTGGGTCGTCGAGATCGAGGATCGGGCGGGCCGAAGCTTTCTCACAGAGCGGATTGAGGGGCGTTAGGGCGTCTCCGCCGCCTGCGCCGTCCCTGTACCTCCCGCCTCGAGCGCGGCGAGCGCGGCAGGCGCGTCGGCATAACCCGCCGCCGCCGCCGCCCGCATGCGGGCCAACGCCTGCGCGGGCTCTGCGGGACCGCCTTCCCCCCGCGCCAGCATCAAAGCCAGTCTGTAGTTCGCTTCGCCGTCGCTGCGGTCCGCGGCTTCGGTGTACATGCGCCGCGCGCGCGCGGGATCGGCGGGCACGCCGCGCCCCTCCTGAAGGAGGCGAGCGGCGGCGGTGAGGCCGGGCGGATAGGCCTTCTGCGCTGCGGCGTCATACCAAGCAAAGGCCTCCGCCTCGCTGACCGGCCCCGCTGCGCCGGTTTCGAACATCCAGCCGTAAAGAATTTCCGCCGGGTGATGCCCCATGTCTGCAGCGCGGCGCGCGAGGATAGCGGCTTGGGCGGGGTCTGCGGGGTCGGCGTTCAAAGCCGAACGCGCGAGTTCCGTCAGAGCCCGGGGATCGCCTGCAGCGCTCGCCTGGGCCAAAAAGGCCTCTGCTTGGCTTTGGGTGAGCCCCGCTTCCTGCGCCAGGGCGAGCCGTGCAAGCATCAGCGGCCCGAGCGAGGATCCGGCGGCGCTCGCCGCTTGGCAGCGGGTGCGGGCCAATTGCGGGTCGCGGGGCACACCTTCCCCATAGACGAAAGCGAGACACGACAGCCCCAAACCCAGGGGGTCGCCACGGGCTGCGCCATCTTCAATGGCGGCGATCCCGTCGAGGCTGATGGCGATCCGGACAAGATCCTGCGCCCCGAAACCTGCGAGGTCTTCTGCGGTCAGTCCGTAGCCAGGCTGCGCCGCAGAGAGATTTGGGCTGCCGGTTTGCGACGTTGGCAAGGGCAAAGGCAGCCCTCCGCCGCCCTTGTTTAACAACAGCGCTGCGCCAAGCAGCCCCGCCGCAAGCGCTGCGACTCCCCCAATGAGCCACAAGCGCCGCTTGGGTGGAGCCGGCGGCGGGGGCGTCAGGCCGAATACCGCCGCGGCGCCTCCCCCAGCGATGAGCGCCGCAAGACGATGGCGGAGGGTCTGGAACGGGGGGCCGACGACATCGCCTGTCCAACCGGTGAAACTGATCGTGTCCAGTTGGCGGAAGCCGAGGGGAATCGGGGCGGCGTCAAGCGCGATCGGCGCTAGAATACGCCGATCCCGGCCTGAAGCTGCGGCGTCGAGCGTCCATGTGTGGTCCGCGCTCGACGCTGACCAAACGACGAGGACCGCCTTCGCTTCGGCAAGGGCCGCCTGAGCCGCCGCGGAATACTGGTCGCTTGGCGGCAGCGATTGGTCCCACCACACTGAGTAGCCGTCGGCCTCCAAAGCCTTGGCGAGAAGGGCGACCTGTTCCCGATCCGCGCCGGCATAGGCAACGAAAATGTCTGTCATCACGCTCTCTGAGCCTAGCAACTCGATTGAGCCGGCATCTTAGCAAAGCCCTCTCTGCGCCGCATCCTCTCTTGTCGAAGCCTGCGCGCCTCGGGTCGCTCAAGCGGTATCAGGAGATATTTTTGGTTCGGCCTATCTCTATCGCCAAGGGAGATTAGCCTCGTCAGATGCGTGCCCCAATGACGCGGGCCCAAAAAGGTCGCGACGCTTTCTCTGGCTTGAGCGTCCCCATCGCCTGCGCGGCCGCGCTCGGGGCCTATTGGGTGGGGGGGGCGGCGCCGCCCTGCTTTGTTCTTGTGGTGAGGCCAGAGAAGAGGGTCGAGCCTTGCCCGCAGACACGCCGCGCGAGATGGGCGCCGTCGCGCCGCGTTGACGCCGGGGCTCCTGCCGGCGCCTTGGAAGCCCCTTGTGAGAAATCGCGTCTGCCGAGATTAGACTTCCCCACGCCGCTCGCTAAAAGGGGCAATGAGCCAAATCGCCCCCCCCAACGCCCCGGCACAGGCCGCCCGTCGCCGCACTTTCGCGATCATTTCTCATCCTGATGCGGGCAAAACCACGCTCACCGAAACGCTGCTCCTGGCCGGCGGCGCCATTCACCTTGCTGGCCAGGTGGCGGCGCGCGGCGAGGCGCGGCGCACCCGTTCAGACTGGATGAAGATCGAACGGGAGCGGGGGATATCGGTCTCGGCCTCTGTCATGACCTTTGAGGGCGGCGGCAAGGTGTTCAATCTTCTCGATACCCCAGGCCATGAAGACTTTTCCGAAGACACCTACCGCACCCTGACCGCAGCGGACTCAGCGATCATGGTCTTGGACGCCGCCAAGGGGATCGAACCGCAGACCCTGAAACTTTTTGAGGTTTGCCGCCTTCGGGACGTGCCGATCCTGACCTTCATCAACAAGATGGACCGAGAGGCCCAAGACCCTTTCGCTTTGATTGATGAAATCCAGAGCAGGCTCGCTCTGGACGCATCACCGCTCTATTGGCCCGCAGGCTCAGGCCAACGCTTTCGTGGGATGCTTGATCTCAAGGCGGATGAGTTTCTGGTCTATCGCCGTCCCGAGGCGAGCGAGCAGGGCATCCCGCCAACCGAGCGAATCGCGATGCAGGATTCGCAAGCCCTCAGCGCGGTCTTGGAGCCCGTGGAATTGTCGGAGCTTCGAGAAACAGCAGCCCTGGCGGCTGCAGGGCTGCCGGCTTTCGATTTGGAAAGCTATCGCGCCGGGCATTTGACGCCGATCGTGTTCGGCTCGGCCTTGCGACGTTTTGGCGTCGTCGAGCTGCTCCGCGCGATTGGAGATTTGGCGCCGCCTCCGCGAGAGCAGAAGGCGGAGGCTAAAGCAGGCCCCATCGTCATCAACACCGACAATGCCGAGGTCACGGGTTTCGTGTTCAAGATCCAGGCGAACATGGACCCCAAGCATCGGGACCGCGTGGCTTTTGTCCGCTTGTGTTCGGGCCGCTTTCGGAGGGGCATGACGCTGAAGACTGCCGCGGGCAAGGCGATGAACGTCCATAACCCGTTGATGTTCATGGCGCAGGATCGGGAGATCACGGACGAGGCCTTCCCTGGCGATGTCATCGGCATTCCGAACTATGGGGTGTTGCGGGTAGGGGATTCATTGTCCGAAAGCGGAGTGATCCGGTTTTCGGGCATCCCGAACTTTGCGCCGGAACTCTTGAAGCGCTGCCGGGTGAAAGACCCGCTGAAGCAGAAGCATTTGAAAAAGGCGCTCGACGCTTTGGCGGAAGAGGGCGTGACGCAAACCTTCAAGCCGGTGATCGGCTCGGACGCGGTGGTGGGGGCGGTTGGCGCGCTGCAGTTTGACGTCTTGGAAGAGCGCGTGCGCGAGGAGTATGGGCTCGACGTGTTATTTGAGCCCTCGCCCTACCAGGCGGCGCGCTGGGTGTCGTCGGAGAGCAAAGCCGACCTCGAGGCGTTTGTGGAAAAGTACAAATCGCAGATGGCCGAGGACATCGACGGAGCGCCGGTGTTCTTGGGCAAAAGCGCCTGGGAGATCGGCTATGTGCAAGAGAAGAACGCAGGCGTGCGGTTCAGCGCGACGAAGGAGCGGGTGGGGTGAGGCGCGGCGCCTTCAGGCGCGAAACGCGATCGCGTTTCGAGCGGCGAACGCCCGAGGTCATGCAGACCAAGGGCCGGGCAGGCCCCGGGCTGCGCCCCCACCATCTCCCCCTTTTCAGGGGGAGGAGAGTGCGGTCGGCGCTAAAGCTGCTGCTCCGCTTGCAAGGGGGAAGATGGGAGGGGGTCTTCAGCGGGACTTTAGAGCCAGAACGTTACTCACTTTGCCTGGAATCAAAGGGGGTGGCCTGTGGCGAATGCGGCTTCCGACAAGAGCGCCCGGCGCTGACCGACGCGGCTGGCGGCAGTGAGCCTCATCGCCTTGGCGCTCACCTGTGTTGGCGGCGCCTTTGCCGGCCCTGGCCCTCCGTTCGCGCGGGCCGAAGTCCTGAACGAGGTCTTTGCCACGGAGGGCGAACCGCGGCGTCTGGACCCTGAATGGCGATAGGCGTGCTTCGGCGCTTCGCATTGGTTTGGACATGGAGGGCATTTTCCGAGCGCGCTGGAATACCAGAGCTTGCGTGACCGCCCACTGTTCTATGGCCCCCAATTTAAGCTCGGGTCCGAGTCCTATCTCGTTGTGTATTGAGGCGATGGTTCAAGGCCCATTTTTCGGACCGACGCTTGGGCCGCGCGACCATCGTGTGCACCCGCTTCAGAACTTTGCTGGCGCGTTGATGCGGGCGGCGGGGTCATTGAGGGATGTCCTAGAACGCGGCTGGCGGCGCAGGCAAACCATTCACTCTCTCAATAATGCCGCCGACACTGCACGATCTCCAGGCGCTGCTCCTCCCCTGCGCCGACAACGCGGCAGACCAGCCGATCCTCCAGCGTCATCCGCCGTGACCACCAGCCCTTCAAATCGCCCTCCAGCGGTTCCGGCTTGCCGATGCCGCTGAAGGGCGTCCGCTGGCACTCGCGGATCAGCGTGTTGAGCCGGTCGAGCGCTGCTGGCTCGGACGCCTGCCAGTGGAGATAATCCTCCCAGGCCAGCGGCGCGAAGATCAACTTCACGGATCGATCAGGTCGCGCTCAACGCCTTGGCCCGCATCGAGGGCCGCTGCCGCATCGCGCAGGCGCTGGGCGTTCGCGGGGGACGGGAGCAGGTGCAGCGTTTCTTCCATGGCGTTCCAATTCGCCAGGGACACGATCACCACCGCCTCGTGCTTTTTTGCCGGGTGACGACCCCGGGCGTTTTATCCCGCACCACTTTGTCCATGACGTCGGCGAGATTGGCGCGGGTATCGGAGTAGGTCAGAACGTCCATGCGCGAACTGTACCTGAATTGGTACAAAAACTAAGCTACTCACACCGCCACGCATCCATCCCGCAGCCACGCGGCGAAGCCGTCTTCGTCCAATTCGCTGGCGGCAAGGTCCAGCATTGCCGCCAAGGTCTCAGCATCGCTCGCCCGGTTCTGCCAGCCGTTCAGTTCCAGAAACAATTCGCACAGCACTAGGGCCGAGCGCTTGTTGCCGTCCACAAACGGTTGGTGTTTAGCGACGCCAAAGGCGTAGGTCGCGGCGAGCAGGAACAGGTCGGATGCGCCATAAGCCGCGATGGTTTGTGGCCGCGACAGGGCGCTTTCCGAAGCCCCGGGATCGCAAACCCAGGGGCGCCTCCGTGTTCGGCGATCTGCTCGTCATGGATCACGGACACCACCGCCGGAGCGATTCCGACCCAGCTTCTCACTTCGCCAGTTCCCGCAACACGGCCCGGCGTCGTTTCATGATGGCGCGGGCTTGTTCCAGCTGATCAGCCAAACCCTGCCGCTGCGGGGTGATGCGATAGCCGTCCGGCGCGGGCGTCAGATAAAGCTCATCGCCCTTGTCAACGTTGAGCCGCGCCAAGGCCTCCTTCGGCGGGACCACGCCGAGGGAATGGCCGATCTGGGTGACTTTCAGCCTAATGAGGGGCTATTTGCTCATGACGGGGGCTTCGTTCGAACGGATGGATAACTGCGTTCTAACGAAAGTACAAAAGGCGGCTCAGTCCGCCTGGATGATGTCGCCCCACTCTGGATGGCGGGCGAATTGCGCCACGATGTAGCTGCAGCGGGGCCGGATGAAGAGCCCCAAGGCGCGAGCGTCGGCAATGGCGCGGTCGAGCAACACCCGCGCGATGCCGCGACCCTCAAGCTCTTTGGGGACGCCGGTGTGATCGGCGATAATCCCGCCCGGGACATGAGCGAAGGTCATCTCGCTATCGGGCCCCTCGGCAGTGCGTGCGACATAGCGGCCCCGGCGCGGGCCAGGCCCACTTTCGAGGGTGATGACGAGGTCAAGGGGTGGCTGAGCCATGGCGCTTCTCCTTGGCGTCAGATGGGGCGCTGCGCGCCCGAGCGCCAGTCGCCGCCGGCAAGGGGCTGGTGTTTGCACGTCAGGGTTTCCAGAGAGCGCGGACGGGGGTAGGTCCAGGCTGTAGCGGCCAGACGGGCTAATGCCAGACGGGCTAATGCCAGACGGGCCAATGTCGGCTTGTGAGGGGTTGTTCACGATGAACAGAGACGATCAATGGGCGGCAGGCCGTGTTGTTGTGGTGACGGGGGCGACCTCTGGGTTCGGCGCTGCGTTCGCGCGCAGGCTGACGCGGGCGGGGGGCAAGGTGATCGCGGTCGGCCGTCGCGCGGAGCGGTTGGCGGCGTTGGCAATGGACTGCGCGCCCGGGTCTGTACTTGGACGGGCGGTGGATTTGCAGGATCCGGCCGCGCCGGAGGCGATCCTTCAAAATCTGCCTGAGCCGTTCATCGCAATCGACGGGCTGATCAACAATGCGGGGCTCGCTTTGGGTCTGGGGCCTGCGCAGAAGGCTGCGCTTCCCAACTGGGAGACGATGATCGCTGTCAATGTGCAGGCGCTGGTGCGGCTCACGCACGCGGTTCTGCCGCAGCTGGTGGATCGTCCGCGAGCGGACATTATCAATCTCGCCTCCGTGGCGGCGAGCTATCCTTATCCCGGGGGGAACGTCTATGGCGCGACCAAAGCCTTTGTCCGGCAGTTTTCGCTGGGTCTGCGCAGCGACCTTCTGGGGACGCGGGTGCGGGTGACTTCGCTTGAGCCTGGGATGTGCGAGACCGAGTTCAGCGTGGTCCGCTTCGGCGGAGATCAAGATGCCGCGGCCAAGGTCTATGCTGGCATGAAGCCATTGAGCGCCGAAGACGTGGCGGACGCGCTGGAGGCGATCCTGCGCCTGCCTGCGCATCTCAACGTGAACACGATGGAAATTATGCCGATCCAGCAGGCGTTTGGGCCGTTCGCGGTGGACCGCAGCGGGGCTTAGGCCTTTGTGTCGGCGCCATGGGCGTCGAGATGGGCCAGAAACGCCGCGGCTTTGGCGTGGAGGCTCTCGCGCATGGCGGGGGCGATCTTGTCGTAGGTGCGGTACATCTGCGCCATGCGGGGATTGCCCTCAAACCGGCTGCGGTGGCGTGCGAGGAAGTCCCAATAAAGCGCATTGAAGGGGCAGGCCTTGGGGCCGGTTTTGTCCTTCACGTCATAAACGCAGCCGCGACAATAATCGCTCATGCGGTCGATATAGGCGCCGCTGGAGGCGTAAGGCTTTGAGCCCAACAGCCCGCCATCGGCGAAAAGGCTCATGCCGATGGTGTTGGGGGCCTCTACCCATTCATAGGCGTCGGCATACACAGCTAAATACCACTCGTGAACTTCAAAGGGGTCGATGCCAGCGAGCAATGCAAAATTGCCCGTCACCATGAGGCGCTGGATGTGGTGGGCGTAGGCCTCCTCTTTGGTTTGGCCCAAAGCTTCAGCCATGCAAGCCATGTCGGTTTCGGCGCTCCAGTACATCAAGGGCAGCCGCCGGGTGGCGCCTAAGGCGTTGCGGCGCGTGTAGTCGGGGCCTTCGCGCCAATAGATGCCGCGGACATATTCCCGCCAGCCGATGATTTGGCGGATGAACCCCTCTGCCGCGTTCAGCGGCGCGCGGCCGGCCTTGTACTCGGCTTCGGCGCGGCGGCAGAGCTCGAGCGGGTCGATCAGCCCGACATTGATGAGGGGGGACAGCAGGCTGTGGAAGAGGAATTTCTCGCCGCGCAGCATGGCGTCTTGGTAGTCCCCGAAGCGGGGCAAGGCTTCGCGAAGGAACCAGGCCATGGCCTCATGGGCGTGGGTGCGGGTGACCGGAAACCAGAAGGGCTCCAGATCGCCGAAGTGGTCTGAAAAGCGGCTCTCCACCAGGGCGAGCACGGCTTTCGTCTCTGCGTCTGGCGCAAAGCGCTTCGGGCGCGGCATGAACAGGTCGCCCTTGGCAGGCTTGCGGTTCTCGCTGTCAAAGTTCCACTGGCCGCCAGTCGGCTGATCACCCTCCATCAGGAGCCCGGTTTTGCGTCGCATCTCGCGGTAGAAGAACTCCATCCGAAGGCTCTTGCGGCCGTCGGCCCAAAAGAAAAAGTCCTTCTTTGGGCAGATGAAGCGGTCGTCGGGGAGCAAGCTGACAGGAAGCGCGAAAGTCTCGGCCCAGATCGCCTGCATGGCGAGGACGCGGTGCTCGCTGGCCTCGGTGGTGACGAGGGCTTTCGGCGCATGCCGGGCGATGGCGCGGGCGACCTCGCCGGGGAAGGAGCCTGTGTTCTCTAGATCGTCGAGGGTCACGTAATCGACCCGCCACCCTGCGGCGCGCAGCTCTTTGGCGAAAGCGCGCATGGCGGCGAAGATGAATGCGATCTTCTTCTTGTGATGGCGGACATAGGTCGCCTCTTCCGCCACCTCGACCATCAGCACCACGTCGCGTGCTGGGTCGCCGCCGCGCAGCGCTGAAAGGCCAGGGGTGAGTTGATCGCCGAGAACAAGCCTCAGAGTGGGCGGACGCATGGTTTGACCGGGCCTTCAAAGCGCCCGAGGCGCGGAGCCGCCTATGTGGAGCATTCCACAGGGGCGGCAAGAGCAAAACGCGCCCAGGGTGCGTCGCTGCCGAACCTGGACCCGACGCGTTCTCTCAAGCCGTTTGAGGCGCGGCGCCTCCGCACCCATTCCGCTCCCTGGTTCCATGGAGCCGGCGACTAATCTAAGGCGCAAGGCAAGCCGTATACACACCATGCTAAGAATGATCAGCGCAATTCAAACGCGGCGGCGTGACGGATATGAGTTGCGGGCAGGAGGATGGCGAGGCGATGACTTCCGGGTTTGTAGCGTCTTCGGCGCGATCCCCTCAGGCGAAAACGGCGCCGACGCGCTTGAAAACGCAGATCGTCATCGTCGGAGGAGGCGCAGGCGGCCTCGAGCTGGCGGCTAAGCTGGGCGCAGCCTATCGCGGCAAGCATTTCGACATCATTCTTGTCGAACGCAATCCCACCCATATTTGGAAACCCCTTCTTCACGAGGTCGCAGCTGGGTCCCTCGACGCCAACCTTGATGAGGTGGGATACCGCAGTCACGCGCACCGCTGGGGGTACAGGTTCTTTTTCGGCGCCATGGAAGGCGTCGACAGGGTTAACCGGCGGGTGATCATCGCGCCTATCATCGATGAGGATGGCCGCGAGATCATGGGGCGACATTCCATTCGATATGATTATCTGGTGGTCGCGATCGGTTCTGTCTCGAATGTGTTTGGAACGCTTGGCGTCGCTGAGCATTGTCTCTTTCTCGACAGTCGGACCCAAGCCGACCGTTTTAGACAAAAGCTGCTCAATGAATGCCTTCGTGTATCGCGGGCGATGAGCCAATCGACAGACGCTGACGCTTATGTTCGCGTTGCCATTGTCGGCGGCGGCGCGACGGGCGTGGAATTGGCCGCCGAACTCTACAACGCTGCAGCCGCCCTTCGCTATTACGGGCTTGAGGTTTTCGACGAGAGTCGTTTGAAGGTGACCCTGATCGAAGCGGGCCCGCGCATTCTTCCCGCCCTTCCCGAGGGGCTTGCCGAAGCCGCTCATAAGGAGTTGGAGGCTTTGGGGGTGCAGGTGCGGATCGGCGCGCCGGTGGTCGAGGCCACACAGGAAGCGATTATTTTGCGGGGTGGAGAGACGATCGAGGCTGACATGCGCGTGTGGGCCGCCGGCGTAAAGGCCCCCGACTTTCTGAAGGACATTGCGGGTTTGGAGACCACCCCTGCCAATCAATTGGTGGTGCGTGCAACGCTGCAGACGACGAGAGACGATCGGATTTTCGCCATTGGCGATTGCAGCTCTTACACGCCGGAAGGCGCGGCGCGTCCCATACCGCCGCGCGCCCAGGCGGCGCACCAGATGGCGTCTGTAGCGTTCGACAATCTGCGCCGCGCCATCGCGGGCAAGCCGCTGCGCGCTTTCGTCTACCAGGATCATGGCTCCCTGGTCTCGTTGAGCCGGTTCTCCACGGTGGGCAGTCTTATGGGGAATCTGATTGGCGGTCGCATGGCGGTGGAAGGAGCGCTTGCGCGTTTTGTTTACGTCTCGCTTTATCGGATGCATCTGCTGGCGATCCATGGGTGGCTTAAAGGCCTCGCCATGATCTTGATCGGCCATGTCAATCAGATCATTCGTCCAAAACTCAAACTGCACTGATACCCTGATCGCAAATTGAAACGCGCGTGACTGAGCGGGTATGTGGAGAAGATCGTCTGGCGCGTGCGCAATAAGCCAAGAGACCCGACGCTTGAACTTGTTTCATGCGCAACCGACGCCAAGCGGGCAAGCTTCGTTTCGATGAGGCGGTCTGCGGTCTGGGCAACGCCGGCATGAACAGCGCAGCCCGAACCTCTCGGACAAGAGAGCGGCGTCTGAGGTTTTATCTGGACCGTCCAAAGGGCTCCTGGCGCGAGCGCTGGAAGTCGCCGATGTCTGACCGCCTGAGCTTGTGTCAAAGCGCTCTGTGAAGGGCGCTGGAGGGATCCCAGGCCTGGCGTCGGAAAAGGTCAAGCGCCTCTCGTCGCCCGAACCGTTGTCCGCCTCCCGCATGGCGTCTCAGAGGGGGACAGGCGATGGGCTTACATGAGAACGGCGCCGCAAGGGTCATGAGGCCGGCAGTGACCGGTGCGATGGCGGTCGCCGAAAAGCCGGTCGGTTGCGTCTCTTTGACCCGCATGAACCCAGATCGCCCGCGATGATGGACACGTTAGCGAAACGCGGCCCGTCATGGTGACGGGCAGGAAGCCCCAGAGAGCGCTTTGCTGGTCCTTGAATTTGCCGGCAATGACTCCCTGCCTGGGTCTTGGCGGTGATGAGGGCGCGCTCTGTCGTCCGGTGTGAGCGGGCAGGGAGGAGATCTGCAAGCGCTGGCCGCTTTCGCAAGGGCGGGCTGCGACCAGAGGAAAGCGGGACGACGGCAGGACCGCTTTAAAAAGCAATCCTCTGAAGCCGTCGATCCGGTTCCGTGGCATTGATTGCCCTACACGGCGAATTCGCTCCGAGGCTTGCCTTGCGCTTCGAGTTGTTTCAGCCAGCGCGGCGTTGGTCCGCGACCAGACCAGGTTTCGCCATTGGGCCCTTTGAATTGCACTTGCGCGGCGCCGCCTTGACCCCGCTTGGACCGCGGCGCCTTCTGCCTTCTCGAGGGCGCTTCAACTTCGGCGGGGGTTTTCCCCATGATGGCTTTAAGGGTCAGTCCCAATGCGGCGGCTTTCGCCTCAAATTCGGCGCGAAGGGCGCTTTCTGCTTCACGCTGCAACACGGCGCGACGCGCCTCGGCTGCAGCAAGAATGCTGTTCACCGCTTCCAGGGAAAGAGAGTCCCATTCGAGAAGCGATGTCGGCGCTGCGCCATTTTTGTGAGAGGCCTTGGGGCTTTTCGGCTTTCTGACGCCGCGAGAGAGACGCGCGGGCTTCGCGTCGGGTGTCTTTATTCGCGCCATGACGGCTCCATTCGCAAAAAATCTTCAGTGAGGATATTAACCATTTTTATTAGGGGACGAAGGGCGGATTGCGCAAGCTTGCTCGCCATATCGGCGTCAGAGCGTGATTGGGCTTCTGCCGACACAAAGTCTGTCGCCTATCGAGGGGGGCGCCGATTGGGCTGTGTCGACGGACGCTCTTAGCGCCAAGTGATCTATCAAAGGCGTTCCCTCAGCGCGTTAAGGTCAAGGAGGACCCGCCGAGCCCGGGCTGTCGGCGTTGCTGATGCGACGGCTGGCGCGAAAATCCCAAGGCGTTTGACAAAGCCAAGCGAAAAGCCCTGCGGAGGAAGCGCGCGCGGCGTGTTCATCAGCCTCGTAATCGCGGCTGTAGCCGGAATAGGCGAAAGCCCATCCTTGCGCGACCATGGCCTTGGAGAGGTCAATGGCGTCGGGCCCAGAGGTCGAGCCTGACTCCGCCGTGTAGCAGACCGAGACGGCTCTGTTCCAACGGTCGCGATCGCGCTCCAAGCAGAACACGGTCCGGTCTCGCACCAAAGCGTTAAGCGCCTCGGCGGATCTCTGGCCCGCCGGTTGGAGAGCGCCTGTGGGATCGGGGCAAGATTGGGCGCGTTCAGGAGCGTCAACGCCCCAGAGCCGGATCCGGCGTCCTGAAACATCGAGGGTGTCTCCGTCGATCACGGAAGCCTGTCCGATGAGATCTGCAGGGACAGCGATGATGGAAGGCGTGGGCGGGTCGGTCGCGGCGCGGCCGGGGGCGCTTGCGGCGCCGCCAGTCTGCGAACAGCCGGCGACAAAGACGCTGACCATGATGGCGCGCGCTATGGCTAAAAGGCGATTAGAGGTGGGCTTTGACAACGCCCTCTCGTCGGATCTCCATCCTTGTTCGCGCATGATCCCATCGCCTTGCAGCGCGTCGACGCGCCGACATCGCTGTCTATTTTGTAGTCTATGCGCTAAGCGTTGGCGAACGCATCCGACTGTGTTGGCAGCGAGCCATAGCGGCAAGCGGATGCCGCCAGATCGGGTCCAGCCGCCTCTCGAGCGGCCGGCGTCGCAGCGCCTGGCCGATGAGACGCCAATCGGCTTTGGGTTTTGCAGCGGCTGCGCGGCTGGGTTCTTGCAGCGCCGGTGCGCAGACGCTGTGGACGATCGTCGAGATGGCGCGCGCTCTCGCGGGGCATGGCGCGATGGTCTTCGTCATCCCGCTGTTCGGAAGATGCCGTGATTTGACCGCGTTGGCGCGCATGGAGCGATCTTTCGAGAAAATCGCGTGACCGATCACGCTTCAGTCTGGTTGGAGTGTGGTCCGCGTGGGTCTACGCGGGGAAGGCGGGCCCGACCCCGCTGATGGAGGCGCGAGGTCGACCCCAAGCTCCAAGCTCCAAGCTCCAAGCTCCAAGGTCCAATGTCCAAGGTCCAAGGTCCAAGGCCCAAAGTCCTT
Organism: Alphaproteobacteria bacterium; assembly: GCA_018971945.1. Lineage (GTDB taxonomy): Bacteria > Pseudomonadota > Alphaproteobacteria > Caulobacterales > Aquidulcibacteraceae > REEB509. Next base: position 13,888 of record JAGWZH010000041.1, read on the forward strand.
TTGCAGAGCGCGGTTTGGGGGGTAAGGGTGAGAGCATGATTGATGGAATGGATTGATATGCCAAAGTTCGCGCGTCCCATATTTTTGGGGGCCCTTCTCGTTTTATCCGCCTGCGCCACAAGCGGGGCCCCGGTGTCGGTTCTGTCTGCGCCGCGAGGCGAAGCCATGGCCGCGGCTGCTGATCCCCGGGCGGTGGATGCGGCTTTGGAGATCCTGCAAGCCGGCGGCGGCGCGATTGATGCGGCGATCGCCGCGCAAATGGTTTTGGGTTTGGTCGAGCCGCAGTCTTCCGGCATCGGCGGAGGCGGTTTCTTGTTGGCCTATGACGCCCGCCAGCAAATCACGAGCGGCTATGATGGACGCGAGCGAGCTCCAGCAGCGGCCTCTCCGGACCTTTTTTTGGGTGTGGATGGCGAGCCCATCGATTTCTTTGATGCCCAGGTTTCGGGTCGATCCATCGGAACGCCGCTTTTGGTTTCCATGCTGGAACTCGCGCATGCCGATCACGGGCGTCTGCCGTGGGCGCGGCTGTTTGAGCCGGCCATCCGCCTTGCTGAGGAGGGGTGGGCCCTTTCGCCGATGGTCGCGGACATGTTGCGCCTGGGCCCAGAGGAGATGCGTCTGCGGGAGGACTTGGAAGCCAGATCTTATTTTTTTAATGCGCACGGGGAGCCACACCCGGCTGGCCATGTCCTGCGGAATCCGGCCTATGCGGCGACGCTGCGCGCGATCGCGACACGGGGGTCTATCGCGCTGCGAGAGGGCCCGATTGCCGAGGCGATTGTCGCGGCCGCTCAGCGTGGGCCAAGGCCAGGGGAATTGACCCTCGCGGACTTGGGCGAAGCAAGAGCCCAGCGATTTGAGCCTTTGTGCATGCCTTACCGCCTTTATCAGGTGTGCACCGCGCTGCCGCCAAGCTCCGCCAATGCAATGCTCGCCATTCTCGGCCTTTACGAGCGCGCACGGCCGGCTCCAAGCGGACCCCACAGCAGCGATGATTGGGCGGCTTTCTTATGGGCAAGTCGGCTCTCTTATGCGGACCGGGACCATTACATGGCGGACCCGGAGTTTGCGTCGGTCCCCACCCGCGCATTGATCGCGTCCGATTATCTCGACGAGCGCGCCGCGCTCATCGATCTCAGCCAAGCGCCGGCCGTGGTCGTGCCGGGACAACCAGCGGGGCGCGATGCCTTCGAACAGTGGGGGTCTGTCTATAGTGAAGACGCGGGCACAACCCATTTATCGATCGTGGACGGCTGGGGCGACGCCGTGTCTTTGACGGCTACAATTGAAAACCTCTTCGGCGCTCAGCGCATGGCTTCGGGATTTCTGCTCAACAACCAGCTGACGGATTTTTCATTTCGTCCCACGATCGGCGGAAGGCCTGTCGCCAACGCGGTCGCTGGCTTCAAGCGCCCGCGCTCGTCCATGTCGCCGACGATCATCTTGGACAGAGACGGGGATCTTGAATTGGTCATAGGATCGCCAGGCGGGTCAGCGATCATTGGATATGTGGCCCGAGCGACGATCAGCATTTTGGATTGGAATTTGCCTGTGCAGGAGGCGCTTGGGCTCGCCAATGCGACCGCCCGCTTCGAGAGCGTGCCCGCTGAACGCGACCGCTGGCCTGAGGCGGTTGCAGCCGAGCTGATTGAACGCGGCTGGCGATTTGAAGCTGCGCAGGGTCAAAGCGGTCTGCATGCTATTCGGGTGACGCCCTTGGGGCTTCAGGGTGGGGCGGACCCGCGCGGTGAAGGAGCGGTTGCGCGCCTAGGGGTGGGGGAGGGTCGAGGGCGCAATCCTACCGAACCGAAAGAAAGCCAACCCGAGCCTTCATCCTGAGCCTTGAAGTTGGACGTGTTTGACGCAACAGGCCGCCCGATCCATGCGCTTGCGCTTCCGTGTTATGCATTTCCCGCTTTGCGGTGCGTCGCACTTCTGAGCCTGTCCAGTCCTTGCGATCATCGGCTGGAATGGTTCAGCCGGCCAACGAAGGGACGAAACAATGTCCAGGACATTGGAGCGTCGAGCCACAGCGGCTATGATCGCTTGGCGCGATCATCACGCAATGGTGTAGCATGATCCACAATGTTACGGGCTAAGGCCTCTACTTATTTGGCATCGCTGGTGATCCACTATGCAGGCAGCAGAACAGGCAGGCGCGAACGAACTTGGCGAGGGCGGCGCACCCAAGCGCCTCGTGATGCGACGCCCAGATGATTGGCATGTGCATCTTCGCGACGGGCCTATGCTCGCCGCTGTCGCCAACTTCACAGCGCGGCAGTTTTCGCGCGCGATTGTCATGCCCAATCTCGATCCGCCGATCACGACGGTTGCAGCGGCTGAGGCATACCGGTCACGGATCAAGGCTGCGGTGGAACCGGGCCTTTCGTTCACGCCGCTCATGACGTGCTATCTGACCGATGACATCGATCCCACGGAGATCAGAAGCGGTTTTGAAAGGGGGGTGTTCACCGCGTGCAAGCTTTATCCCGCCCATGCCACCACCAATTCTCGCCATGGGGTGACCAATGTGCGCAACATCTACCCCGCACTGGAGGTCATGCAGACGATCGGTATGCCATTATTGCTGCATGGGGAGGTCACAGACCGGCATGTCGATGTTTTTGATCGAGAGGCGGTCTTTATCGAAAGAATTCTGACCCGGCTGATCGCCGACTTCCCGTCTTTAAAAATCGTTTTTGAGCACATCACGACGGAGGAGGCGGCAAGCTTTGTCGCCGAGGGGCCAGCGACGCTGGGGGCGACGATCACCCCGCACCATCTCGATTTCAATCGGAACGCGATGTTCGATGGCGGCATCCGGCCCCATTTTTATTGTTTGCCCGTCGCCAAGCGCGAGCATCACCGCCTTGCTCTCCGCAGGGCAGCGACGTCGGGATCGCCGAAGTTCTTTTTGGGAACCGACTCCGCCCCGCATGCTGTGCAGGACAAGGAATCCGCCTGTGGTTGTGCTGGAATCTTTAACGCGCCGCATGCGTTGGAAAGCTATCTTAAGACATTCGAGGAAGAGGGCGCGCTTGAACGCTTTGAGGCTTTTGCGTCTGAAAACGGTCCCTGTTTTTATGGGCTCCCGCTCAACCAGGATCGTATCGTGCTGGAGCGCGCCGTTCAAAGGGTCCCCAGTCGCCTGAGCCTGGCCGCCGCAGACATCGCGCCATTTCATGCGGGCGGGGATCTCGCGTGGCGGCTCGCCCGATAGGACAGATCCGTCCCCGGCCTCTAGCCGCCGGTTGCATGCATGCTGGGCCTCGAACGAACAGATGGTATGGGCGGGCTCGCCGCTAGGCTCGCATGTCTGGAGATCGTTGCGTCACCACCCGTCAGAGTATCTCTGACCTGCGCCAGTATTTTCCGAAAGGAACGGACTTAGCGCCACACTCGCAAGCAAAGCTCAAGCGCATCGCCCGTGAGCTTAACGAGCGGCCCCGAAAAACGCTGGACTTCCACACACCAGCTGAGCGATTTGGCCAGTGTGTTGCATCGACCCGTTGAGACCGCCCTCAAAACGTGACGCTGGCGTCAGCCGCCGACGACCGGCCTACTATCGCCGAACAGCGACGCTCGCCGCGCGCCATATTTGAGGGTTTCCGGCGCCAGCATGACAGCGGCGCAAAGGTGGCGCTCATGGGTGTTGGTGAACCCAGACAAGAGATTGACGAGCAAGTGGCAGCGCGGATGGAAGAGCTGGCGGCAGACGCGGCGAAATCTGATTGCCCGCTAACAAGCTGCGAGAACTTCGGCTAATCCTCCTCTTTCCGGAACAGCGTCTTGCCCGATTTGGTCATCTCTGTTCCGCACGCTTTGCAAGTCCAGCCGCCCCAGAGCAGTTGTCTTAGGTTGGCGGGCGTCCGAATGAAAGGAAGGGGTGCGTTGCAGGCCGTGCAGCTCAAGCGCTTCAAGTTGATGGCCCATTTTTCGGGGTCAGTTATCCGAACGCCGGGACTTCCGCCATTCTGCATGCGAATCCCATGTTTGTTCAATGTGTCGAATATGGCCTCACGGCTCTTAAGGTTAATATCCTTTCCGCTCTCGAACGTCCGCAGGGTAGCAAGGCCTATGGGAAGGAGTTCAGCAAGTTCTTCGGCGCTCCATCCGAGCAGCGCGCGCGCGGCCTTGACGTGAGCGGGTTGCATCGTTTGTGCGGTGACTCTTGCCACTCCACTCTCCTTGGTTATATTTTTCATATAGAATGTCTTGAAATTAGAGTCAATTCGAACTGTATGAAAAATATGACTCATGTCCCTGTGTGCGGATGGGCGCATGGCCCTGCCACGCCCGGCTCCGTTCTCCAGGAATGCCAGGCCAGCTGCGCGGGCAGGCCCGACAAAGCAATCTTCTGAAGATCGCGTGATCAATCGCCGGGAGGAAACGGAACACATCGCAGCGCAGGACAAAAGCACGGCGATCCCGGTAGCGCTCGTAAGCCTTGATCGCGCGATGCGTGACCTTGCCCACGCGTTTGGCGAAACTGTGCGCGATGAAGCCCGCCTCGAAGATCGGGCCGACTTGCGCCATCAGCGCGTGGTGCACGACCCGGTCGCGGAACGGCGCGGCGGAGACGATGCGATTCTTGGGATCGAATAGTTCGATCTCGACATAGCCGCCCGGCCTGTAGCGGCCGCTGAGCAGCTCGCGTTCCAGCTTCAGGATTCCGCGTTCCAGATTGGCCGCAAACGCCGCCGCGCCCGGCTTCTTGCGCTTTGACAACAGCGCCTTCTTCGCCGCGCTCCTTCAGCTCCTTATGAAAATGCTTGGGCGTGAAGTCAAAGCAATGCGTCACATATTGATCCAAGCCCAGTCCTTTATCTTCTCCTCGACATTGTTGGATGGCGTCTTGCCCCGACGGCGATCAATAATCGCTTCCGATCCACCATCAGCGTAGGCATTCCGAAGCCGGCGAAAATGCCGCTCGCTCCACCCCAGCAAGGACGCCGCCTCCACAGGGCTCAGAGCGCCCGACTTATACCGACCAATCGCTTCAACGATCCTGGCCATCCGTATCTCCTGAAGCATTGCGATCCCTCCGGCCAACACCAGAAAAATCGCTTGGTACAAAAACCGGACATCTTCGCGCGCTATCGACACGACGTATCGTTCCATCGAACTGTTGTGCAAAGCAGGTGTACGCGGCGCCCCAATCATGGGCCACAGAGGCGCCGTTTGTTAACGGTGCGTGGCGGTCCAAAAAACCGGCCACATCTATGGTCGCTGTCCTGCCGGCCACAGGAGGCGGCGCCGGGATGAAGGCCATGGACGTTTACGAATCTTTACGCCGCTTCGTGATGGTCGAGGGCGGCAGTCGGCGCGCTGCGGCGCGACTTTTCGGCATTCACCGGGAGACGGTGGATAAGTGCTTGGCATTTTCGGCGCCGCCTGGGTATCGCCAGGAGACGCCGCGCGCGAAGCCTAAGCTCGGGCCGTTTCTCGGCGTCATCGACGCGATTTTGCGCGCCGATACCGATGCCCCGCCCAAGCAGCGCCATTCCGCCAAGCGCATCTGGGAGCGGTTGCGCGACGCGCATGGCTATGCCGGCGGTTATGATCGGGTCAAAGAGGTGGTGCGCGAGCGCGGCCGGCGCCAAAGAGACGATCGGCGCCCGGTTGATCGCTGACCAGGCCGCGTTTCGCGCGATGCCTGGCGGTCTTTTCGAGCCGTGCGAAAAACGGCCCGGCCGCGTGTCGTCCACATCCTTTGTCCGCTATCGCAGCAATGATTACTCCGTGCCGACCCGCTTTGCGCACCGCGAGATCATGGTGAAAGGCTTCGTCGATCGCGTCGTTATCACCAGTGAGGGCGAGATCATCGCCGACCATCAACGCTCCTATGACAGAGGCGATTTCATCGCCGATCCGCTCCACTATCTCGCGCTGATCGAGCAAAAGGCCGGCGCGCTGGATCAGGCGAAAGCGCTGCAAGGCTGGGATTTACCAGCGTGCTTTGCTGACATGCGCCGCTTGATGGAAGCGCGGATGAAGACCAAGGGCCGGCGCGAATACATCCAAGTGCTGCGGCTTCTGGAGATCTTCCAGGCGCCGATAGTCGCCGCCGCCATCGAAGATGCAATCCGGCTCAACGTGATTGGCTTTGACGCCGTCAAACAGCTCGTCGTGGCCAAGGTCGAAAAGCGCGCGCCGGCCTTAAGCCTGGAGCAGTATCCATTTCTGCCGCGCGCCGATGTGCGCACCACCAAGGCCGCCGACTACATGGCGCTGATCAATCGGAGTGCTGCGTGATGAAGACGGCCGCTCCCGCCGACACGCCGCAAGTCCTCTTGGCGCATCATCTGCGCCGGCTGAAGCTGCCGACCTCTCAACGCGAGTACGACAAAGTCGCCAAGGAGGCGGCGAAGGAAGGGCTCGACCATCCGCGTTATCTGTTGCGCCTGGCCGAGCTGGAATTGATCGACCGCGAGCGGCGCATGGTGGAGCGGCGGATCCGGGCGGCGAAATTCCCCGCCATCAAATCGCTCGACACCTTCGATTTCATGGCGCTGCCCGCACTCAATAAGCCGATGGTGCTGGAGCTGGCGCGCTGCGAATTCGTGGTCGCCCGCGAAAACATTATCGCGCTTGGCAATAGCGGCACGGGCAAGACCCATATCGCGCTTTCATTGGGCCTCGCCGCCTGCCAGCGCGGCTTCTCGGTCGCCTTCATCACCGCGGCGTCGCTGGCTTCGCAATTGATGGCTTTGAGCGATCAGCCATCGATCCGGGGGATCGATTGCCGCGAAAAGGCGCGACGAACGCCGCCTCCTGCGTCTGCAGCAAACGCTGGCCGGCGTGCAGCTGCTGATCGTGGATGGTGAGCCGGATCAGAAATCGACGCGGGGCGTCGATTTCCCGGCGAACGGCTATGTGCCGCTGTCGCAGACCGGCGCGGAATTGCTCTTCGACATCTTCAGTCAGCGCTATGAACGCGGCGCCGTCCTCGGGCTTACGCGGCCCCACTGGGGCCACGGTCCCTCGGACCATCACGTCCAATCTGCCCTTTGAGGATTGGACCAGCGTCTTCGGCTCCGAGCGTCTGACCGGCGCGCTGCTCGATCGGCTCACCCACCACGTCCACATTCTCGAAATGAACGGCGAGAGCTATCGACTGAAAACCTCATCGGCCCGCAAACGTCGCCGCACCGGCGCGCCCGCCGAAACCATCGATCCCGAAACCGGCGAAATCCTTAACGCCTGACCCCGCCGAAGCCGCCAACGCGCATGGAAAGGGCCCCCGCGGGGGCCCTTTCCATGCGCCAACGATGACGCCCTGTGGCACACTTTTCGAGCGCCGCCTGGTACACTTTTCGAACACCACATGGCTGGTTTTTCGGGCGCCGTTGACACGGCGCACTTGGGCGCGCCATTTGCCTCGACGCTTATCAATCGACGCCATGAAGCTGCGCTCCGCAACCACTGCTCGCCTGATGAGGGCCTCAAGCCGAATCTTGTCTCGCTCCGGTCACACGCAGTCTGGAAAAGCCCGGAAAAATGCGGAACACAGGTCGAACGTGCGGTCACAAATCAGCACATCTAGTTCACTGATGCTCCAGAAAAAACATGAAAAATCAATCGCATAAGTTCTGTGTTGCGCCCATGATGGATTGGACGACCACCCATTGTCGTTCGTTTCATCGCGTTCTGACAAGAACCGCGACGCTCTACACCGAGATGGTCACCGCCGACGCCGTGATCCATGGCGATCGAGACAAGTTGCTTGGCTTTGATCCAGCGCAGCACCCGCTTGTGTTGCAATTGGGGGGAAGCAACCCAGAAAAGCTTTATAGAGCGAGCCGCATTGGTGTCGATTGGGGTTATGACGCGATCAATCTCAATGTCGGCTGCCCCTCGGTCCGGGTTCAGGACGGCCGCTTCGGCGCCTGCTTGATGAAAGAGCCATCGCTGGTGGGCGAATTGGTCAAAGCCATGGCGGAGGGCGCGCAGGGCCGCCCGATCGAGGTCAAGCATCGTTTAGGGGTCGATGATCAAGATCCAGAAGAAAGCCTGTTTCGATTTGTCGAGACCGTCGCGGCGTCGGGCTGCTCCACGTTCATTGTCCATGCGCGCAAGGCCTGGCTCCAGGGGTTGTCGCCCCGCGAGAACCGCGATATCCCGCCTTTGGATTATGGGATTGTGCGCGCTCTGAAAGCGGCTCGGCCTGATCTTGCCATCCACCTTAACGGAGGGCTTCAGACCATCGCGCAGGCCAAGGCTGAGTCTGAAGGGCTTGACGGAGCGATGGTCGGGCGGGCCGTCTATCAAGCGCCCGCGCTGTTGAAGGAGGTCGATCCCATCTTCCGGGGACAAAAAGCCCCGGTTGAAGACGCCTTCGCCGTCCTTGATGTCCATGAGGCTTACATGGCGGCGCGGTTGGCGGAAGGCGTCCCGCTCCAGGCCATGGCGAGGTCCATGCTTGGTCTGTTCCAGGGGCGTCCGGGGGGCCGTTTATGGCGGCGCATTCTGACGGTTGAGGGCGTCAAACGCGGGGCTGGTCTTGAAGTGATCCGCGCCGCGCGGAACGCGGTGGAGATTGCGGCGGTTCGGCGCGGCGCGGCTGCTTAAGACGCGCAACCAAGGCGCTCTTTCGGGGCGATCCTTCAAGACTCGCCTCGGCCCTCGAATGGCGCCACGATAATGAGATGGGGCCATATCAGATTGGTATTGCCGGCGCAGGGGTCGCAGGTCTGGCGCTTGCCGCCTTTTTGGCGCGGGCAGGCCATCGCGTCGTTGTGTTCGACAAGCTCCAAGCGCCTCAGCCTTTGGGCTCAGGCTTGATCCTGCAGCCGGTGGGACGACAGGTGCTTGCAAAGCTTGGGGTCGCCGCTGAAATCGAGGATCTGGGCGCGCCCATCGCCCATCTGTTCGGCAAGGCTGCGCCGCGAGACCGCGTTGTCTTGGACGTACGGTATCGTGGGTCGTCGCGCGCGAGAATGGGCCTTGGCGTTCATCGCGGCGCCTTGTTCAACGCGCTCTTGCAAGCGGCAAGGCGATCGGGCGCCGCGTTTGAGGCGCAGGCCGAGATTGCCGAGACCGACGACCGCCGGTTTGTCTTCGTCGATGGGAGGCGGTCTCCGGGCTTTGATCTATTGGTAGACGCGCTTGGCGTCCGTTCACCCTTGGCCGATGGCCGCCGACGCGCTCTGCCGTACGGGGCCTTGTGGGCAAGTCTTGATTGGCCTGCCTCGGGAGGGTTTGACGATCGCGCCTTGGAGCAGCGTTATGTGGCGGCTCGCAAAATGGTGGGCGTTATGCCCATCGGCCGCTTGGATTCAAGCCTGCAGGCTCAGGCAGCGTTTTTTTGGAGCCTCAAGAGCGACGACTTCCCGGCCTGGCGTGCGGCGCCGCTCGAGGCGTGGAAGGCGGAGGTTTTGACCCTGTGGCCCCAGACGCAGCCGCTCCTGGAGAAGATCGGCTCTCATGACGATTTGGTCTATGCCCGCTATGCCCATGGTGCTTCTCTGCGCCCCGTCAGGGGGCGTCTCGCGAGCATCGGCGACAGCTGGCATTGCGCCAGCCCGCAGCTCGGGCAGGGCGCCAATTTGGCGTTGCTGGACGCTTGGGCCTTCGCTGAAGCCTTGCGGCGGCAACCTAATCTTGAGGTGGCGTTGAATGAATATGTCCGCATGCGCGCCTTGCATCTGTGGATTTATCAATCGGTAAGCGTCTTGTTCACGCCATTATATCAGTCCGACGCCAACGCTCTTGCCGCAATCCGCGATCACGTGGCGGCGCCGTTGGCGCGGATTTGGCCAGCGCCGCTCGTGCTGGCGGGCCTTGTCGCCGGCGCGTGGGGCGACCCCTTGAGTGCGATCGTCAAAGGAAGCCGGCATGCCTGATGCGCTGATCGGCCTCGCAGCCGCGCTCGCAGCGGTGGGTCTGGCCGCAGGGTTTCTGGGCGGTCTGTTCGGCATCGGCGGCGGGGTCATTGTGGCGCCGGCGCTCTTCCATGTTTTCGGCGCCCTTGGCGTGCCTGATGACATCCGCGCGCATGCGGCTGTGGCCACCTCACTGTCCACCATCATCGCCACTTCGGTTCGGTCGATATCCGCCCACGCCAAGGCCGGGGCGGTAGACGACGAGGTTCTGAGGGCTTGGCTGCCCTGGGTCGCGCTGGGCGCTGGCGGGGGAGCTTTCGCGGCGGGCTATGCCGCGTCTGGCGTCCTGCTTGCCGTGTTCGGCGGCGGTATGATCCTGACGGCTGCGTTGATTGGATTGTCCTCGCCGGCTTGGCGCATCGCCCGCGATCTCCCGAGAGGGGCGGCCCGCGTTGCGATCGGCTCAGGGGTTGGGGCGCTTTCTGCGCTCATGGGGATCGGCGGCGGCGCTTTCGGCGCGACCCTGATGACCCTTTGCGGACGGCCGATCCATCAAGCGGTGGCCACGGCTTCAGGCTTCGGCGCAGCCATAGCCTTTCCAGGGGCTTTGGCCTATGTCGCGGCCGGTTGGGGTCGAGAGGGCCTGCCGTGGGGCTCCCTGGGCTTTGTCAATGTTCCAGGTTTCCTGGCGGTGGCGGTCTTCGCCGCTCTCACCGCGCCTTGGGGGGCAAGCCTAGCGCATCGCCTCGACCAGAGAAAGCTGAAGCGTTTATTTGCGGCCTTGCTCGCCATCATGGGCTGCTCTTTCATCGCCGAGGCGCTGGGCGGCTAGGCTTCCGAGCCGGACAGGCCTGAACCGATGGGGCCTCCAGCTTGGAGCCGCAACGGATTGCCCCCAACAGACGACGCTTAATCAATGGCCTCGAAACGACAGGCCTAATCGGCCAGCGGCGCTATGAACGAACGCCTCGGTCGTTTCCACCGGAGGCGCGGTCCGCGTGCGAGGAGCAAGATTTTGGAAGCGGTCATGATCTATCGCAATCAATCGCAGCAATAACGCGCTGCCCGTCTGGCGACAGGGTGGTCTCGACGAGGCCTAAAATCACTGGACCTGGCGCGTCTGCGGGGAGCTTCCCTGATGAGCCCATGCTGGGCTCTAACGACGCCTGCGAGAACGACTGCGGATGAAAACGCTCAACCGGGTCAAGCCAAGATTGGCGCGGACCAAGCGCTGGTTTGGCGGCCGATTTCGGCGAGGCGTTGGAGGGAGCCGCGCCTCATCTCACCCCTGGAGAGAGGAAAACCGCGAGAGCGAGGACCACTCCCAAGGCCGCTAACCAGAACGCAAGATAGATCAGCAGACGCCCTAAGCCCTCGCCTGGCCGCTTGGCCGGCCGCCAGAACATTGCGGCCAACCCCACGCCGATCAGGGACAAGGACAACGCCCGTGCGAAGGCTTCGGTGAAGTCAGCCCCCTGGCGGTCGGCCAAAAACCACGCGACGGCGAGCCCGACGGCGCAGGATATGGTCAGGATTGCGGCGAGCGCGCGCACTGTCAGGCGCGGGCTTGTGAGGCCGCGGCGTTTGCAAGACGAACGGCCAGCGTCTCGCAGATGGCGTCGCGCTCTGCGTCGCTGAACGCCGTCCACTGAGCGATTTCTTTCAGGGTGCGGCCGCACCCGATACAGAGCCCTTTCGCTCCATCGACCGCACAGACGCGGATGCAGGGGGTGCGGATGGACGCCGTCTTTGCCATGGCCTACGCCTAACCCAAAAGAGCCTTAAGGCGCAATCTTGGCGGAAATGA
>JAGWZH010000042.1 GCA_018971945.1 Alphaproteobacteria bacterium
CTTTCTATCTTTTGGTGGATGTGAGCCGCCATGGCCGCGATAGTCTCGCTTTCTGCCACGAGGCCTTGTCCATGGCCGGCGTCGCTATGACGCCGGGAACGGATTTCTGCACCGCGCACGGCGCTTCTTGGGCGCGGCTCGCCTACGCCCGGATGACCGAAGAAGTCGCCCTTGGCCTGGACCGCCTGGGGCGCTGGCTCGCCTGACATGAATACCGCGCTTATGGCCTCGCCGGCCGATGCGGCGCATCTTTCGACAGCGCCTTGACTTTAACAGCCCGCGCTGAATGAATTTCGCTCCCCTGGCGATTACGCCCCAAGGAGGTTTCCATGCGGTTGTCTCTCGCAGCGACCCTCGGCCTCGCCGCAGTGTGCAGCGTCGCCTTGGCCCAGGACCGCCAAACCGTCACCGGCCCGCGCACCGTCTATTGGATGGACGTGTCCACCCATAGCGGCCTTTCAGGTTCAGGGGGAAACCCCCTGCAGGCGATGATGGGCGGTGGCGGCGGGACCACGCTGCATCTCGAGGTCGCCTCTCAAGACCCCTCCGGACGCAGAACCGAAGCGACCCACACCGTCCCGGCCGCCGCCCGGATCGGTCCAGATTTGCGCCTCGAGGGAGCAGATCGCCCCAGCCCGCCTCCCGGTGAAGGCGCGATGGGCGACTATGAACGGCCCGAAGGCCGGTTGTTCTTGTTTTTCGGCTGTGGCGAAACCGCCCCGCGCGGCCAACCCGTCGTCATCGACTTCGCCCGCGTCGCCAGGGGCCAGACGCCACAAGGCCTGCAAAGCCGGGTCCGAGAAGCGCAAACGCCAAATCCGCCTTCCAGTCGCAACTGGCCCAGCTATGCTTGGGGGCCCCAGACCCGTGGCGGCGGCTTCGGGCGCGGCGCGTCCACTCTGATCCCAGCGGGTGGAAGCCTCGTTGGCGATCACAGGGTCCAGACTAATTTCGGCGCCAATATCCGCTTCAGCCTCGCAAGCGCCCACGATCTCCTCGCCCCAGTGCGCTTCACGACCAACACTCTTGTGGAGTCGGGCGCGGCCTCTCTGGTCTGGACAGAGGTTCCCAGGGCCACCGGCTACGCCCTCGCAGCGATGGGACCAGGGGAACGCGAGGGCGACTTCGTTTATTGGTCGGCCAGCACCGTTCAGACTTGGGACGCAGGCCTTTATGGGTTCCTCCCGCCGGAAGAGGCCGCGCGCCTGGTGCGCGAGCGCGTGCTGCTCTCGCCGCAAACCACGCGCTGCGCGGCCCCTCGCGAAGCGGTCCAGATGATGGGCGCCGGTCGCGAAGATCGCGGCGCCATGGTGATGCTCACCGCTTTTGGTCCAGAGGCCAATTTCGCCGATCCGCCCCGCCCATCCGACCCAGGAACCCCTTGGGCCATCGATTGGACCGTGAAGGTCCGCACTGCGTCGCACACCATGGATATGCTCGGCCAATCCATGAGCGCCATGATGGAACCAGGGAACGCCGGCGCCGCGCGCGATCCTCTCGCCGAAACGACTCCTCCGGCAGGCATGAACCAACGCGACTGGTGCCGGGAGCGCGCCGACGCCCGGGCGGCCCAGGCCCCCCAGTCCGTCGGCTCCAGCATCGGCGGCGCGATTGGAGACGCCCTGGGCGCGCCGGGCGCTGGGGCGGCAGGCCGCGCCTTGGGGGGATTGCTGGGCCGCAGTCGGTCCCAGGAGCCTGCAGACCCCTATTGCCCGACCTAAAGGCCAGCGCCGCTAACCTCTCTTGACCGACGCGCGCCTTGCCCCGAAGAGCAAGACCGTCGCTGTTTGGCCGTCCCGGAACGGCATTGTCCGCAACCCCTCCCAGGCCCCCCCGCTCAAACCTTAACATATTTTCATTTCTGCGTCGGGGTTGACGGTCGACACGCCCCCCCTTATCTGAGCGGCGTTAGCAATTGACGGCGGTGAGTGCCAAAGCGCTCCCCGCTGCTTTGGCAGACACATAATCCACCGTTCCAAGACTCAAAAGGAGACGAACGTGGCGAATTTCCGTCCACTCGGCGATCGCGTGCTCGTGAAGCGCGTGAAGGAAGAAGAGAAAACCAAAGGTGGGATCATCATCCCCGACACCGCCAAGGAAAAGCCGCAAGAAGGCGAGGTTATCGCCGTTGGTCCTGGCGCGCGCGATGAAGACGGCGAGCGCATCAAGATGGATCTGGAAGTCGGCGACCGCATTCTTTTCGGAAAATGGTCCGGCACCGAGGTCACAGTCGACGGCGAAGAGCTCCTGATCATGAAGGAGAGCGACGTGATGGGCGTGCTCGCGGCGCCGACCAAGGCGAAGAGCAAGTAATCAGGCCGAGCCGAGCTCCTAGAGCCCAACAAGGCGACTTGCTACAGGGACGGCGCGGGCGGAGCTCGCTCTCTCATCCCTGACTTGCCTCAGGCCCTCAGGATGTCGGCTGTTGGATCGTGGTTCGACACTCAATCTCAAAAGGGAACATCGCAATGGCTGCGAAAATTGTAAACTTCGGCGCAGATGCGCGCGAAAAAATGTTGGCGGGCGTGGACATCCTCGCCAACGCGGTAAAGGTGACCCTCGGCCCGAAAGGCCGTAATGTCGTCATCGAAAAGAGCTTCGGCGCTCCCCGCACGACCAAGGACGGCGTCACTGTCGCCAAGGAAATTGAACTCGAAGATCGCTTCATGAACATGGGCGCGCAGATGCTGCGCGAAGTCGCGTCCAAGACCAACGACGAAGCTGGCGACGGGACCACCACCGCCACCGTCCTGGCCCAAGCCATTGTTCGCGAAGGCATGAAGTCGGTCCAGGCCGGCCGCAATCCGATGGATTTGAAGCGCGGCATTGACAAGGCCGTGATCGCCATCGTGGACGACCTGAAGAAGCGCTCTCAGAAGGTGAAGGGCTCTGAGGAAATCGCTCAAGTCGGCACGATTTCGGCCAACGGCGACAAGGACATCGGCAAGTTCCTCTCCGACGCGATGGCCAAGGTCGGCAACGAAGGCGTTATCACGGTCGAAGAAGCCAAGAGCCTCGACACTGAACTCGATGTCGTTGAAGGCATGCAGTTCGATCGTGGCTATCTGAGCCCCTACTTCATCACCAACGCCGACAAAATGGACGCCACACTCGAAGAGCCGGCGATCCTCCTCTTCGAAAAGAAGCTGTCCTCGCTGCAGCCCATGCTGCCCGTTCTCGAGGCGGTGGTGCAGAGCCAAAAGCCGCTGCTGATCATCGCAGAAGACGTCGAGGGCGAGGCTCTTGCGACCCTCGTGGTGAACAAGCTGCGCGGCGGCCTCAAGGTCGCGGCGGTGAAGGCGCCTGGCTTCGGTGATCGCCGCAAGGCCATGCTTGAGGACATCGCCATCCTGACGGGCGGCCAAGTCATCTCCGAAGATCTCGGGATCAAGTTGGAAAACGTCACGCTCGACATGCTCGGCCGCGCCAAGCGGGTCGTGGTCAAAAAAGACGACACCACAATCGTCGATGGTCACGGCGCCAAGAAGGACATCGAAGGGCGCATCAGTCAGATCCGCAAGCAGATTGATGACACGACCTCCGATTATGATCGCGAAAAGCTGCAAGAGCGTCTCGCGAAGCTCGCTGGCGGTGTGGCCGTGATCAAGGTCGGCGGCGCAACCGAAGTGGAAGTGAAAGAGCGCAAGGATCGCGTTGACGACGCCCTGAACGCCACCCGCGCAGCGGTGGAAGAAGGCATCGTCCCCGGCGGCGGCGTGGCCCTGTTCCGGGCCGCTCAAAAGCTGAACGTGAAGGGCGAAAATGAAGACCAGGACGTCGGCGTCCTGATCGTGAAAAAGGCGCTCGAGGCCCCCATTCGTCAAATCGCTGAAAACGCCGGCGTGGAAGGCTCCATCGTCGTCGGCAAGCTGCGCGAGTCGAAGTCGGAAACCGAAGGCTTCAATGCGCAGACCGAAGAATATGTGGACATGATCAAAGCCGGCATTATCGACCCCGTGAAGGTCGTGCGCACGGCTCTGCAGGACGCGGCTTCAGTCGCAGGCCTGATCATCACCACGGAAGCTTCGATCGCCGAAGCCCCCAAGAAGTCGGCTCCGCCTGCCGGCATGCCTGGCGGCGGCATGGGCGGCATGGGCGACATGGACTTCTAATCAAAGAGGGCAGCACCTTCTGGTCGGCGCCTCAGCGCCGTTCAGAGCGCAGCCCCATCGATCGGGAAGGGCGGAGCCGCGGCTCCGCCCTTTTTTTTGGACCCATCCCACAATCCTTGCCTCGAGACGCGCCAGAGACGCGCCAGAGACGCGCCAGAGCCGCCGCGCCTTGCTCACACTCGCCTTCCTCACCTACAGCCGGCGCAGGAAGCAGCGGAGACATGTTATTTATTCTTTACTTTATGTTCGCTCTGCTTCACATTCCAACCCTCAACGGAGCGATGCATGACGCCGCGAGAGCAGTTTTCCTGGGCTTGGCTCACGATCCTAGGCTTGACTTATCTTCCCTATTTCAGCGCGGTGGCGTGGCTGCGTGAATTCGGGACGCCCTCCTTCACCACGCAGATCATCCTTTTTGCGGCGACGACCATCATCCAGGTCGGTTGCATCGCCGTTGCGAGCGCCGTGATCGGCCTTCGCGCCGGCGACCCCAATAATCTGGACGAACGCGACCGCGCCATCGCCCATCGCGCAGGCGCCGTCGCCTACACGGTCCTGATGGTCGGGGTGATCCTGGTTGGCTGCTTGATGCCGTTCAACCATGCTGGTTGGGACATTTTCCACGCGACGGTGCTTGTCATCGCAGCGACCGAAGCCGTCAGGTTGATCTTGGTGATCCAAGCCTATCGGCGCGGCCTGCATGGCTGAGCGCCGTCTGACCAACAGAGTCCGCGCGTTGCGATTCAGCGCCGGAGAGATGACCCAAGCGGACTTGGGGGCCCGCATCGGCGTCACCCGTCAAACCGTCGCCGCCATTGAGGCAGGCAAATATTCTCCCACTCTGGAATGCGCCTTCAGGATTGCTGAGGTCTTCAATGCGCCGCTGGAAGCGGTGTTCCAATGGGAATGAAAACATCCCCGTCCACGCAGGCGCCCGCTTTTGAGGCGCAAGGGCAGCCGCGCCAAAACAGCCTTCCATCGTCGTTCCGCGGCCCTGGCCCCAGCCCCGATCACCATCCCTCCGCACGCGATCGCCCGCAGCCTTAGGGGGCCTTTCGAGGGGCCTAGAGGGCGAGCGCTTCTTGCAGAGACAGCTTTTTCCTGGAGATCGGCGGCCTCACTCTTGTGACGCCAAGGTCTGGCGTAGCCAAGTGGACAGGGTTTCGCCCCCCTTCTGCGCGACCAAGCCGGAGAGGCTTGCAGAACGCCGAGCGCGCTTGCGCCGCCGCTCACAGACCCTACATCAGCACGCAGCGCCGACCACTGCGCGCTGGGACTTTCGCTGATGGCTGCTGATCACGCCGGCGCGACCGCTTGGTGGCGAAAAGATACGACCCCAGGAACCATCCTGATCGTTGCTGCGATCGGATCCTTCCTCCTGCTCAACGGCCCTGCCGCGACGGCCTGGCAAGCGTTTCTGAAGGCGCCTGTGCAGGTCTTCGTTCCCGGCTACAGCTTGGACAGCTATGTGCGGGGCATGGTGAAGGACGCGCTGATGGCGGTGTTCTTTCTCTATGTCGGTCTGGAACTGAAGCGAGAATGCATCGAGGGGCCCTTCCGCAATCTCCGTCAGGCGGCGCTGCCAGCCCTCGGGGCTGCCGGAGGCATGATCGCGCCAGCCTTGATTTATCTCGCGGTGGCCACCCACCTCCACCCAGAAGGCAGCCCTGACTTCGTCCGCGGCTGGGCCATCCCTGCAGCCACCGACATCGCCTTCGCCGTAGGGGTCCTGTCTTTGCTCGGGAACAGGGTCCCGCTGGGTTTGCGCCTGTTCCTCCTCGCCTTGGCGATCGCGGACGATCTGGGCGCTATTCTTGTCGTGGCGATCTTTTTTTCTAACCCTCCGGCCTTATGGCCTTTGGCGACGGCGGCAGCGCTTTTCGCCGCGATGATCATTCTGAACATCCGGGGTGTGAAAAGCTTGACGCCTTATTGGGTGCTCGGCGTTCTTCTCTGGTTCGCCATGGCCAAGACAGGCATTTCTCCAACCCTCGCCGGCGTGCTCACAGCGGTTGCGCTGCCCATGTTTGGGCCCAATGGGACAAAGCCGCTCGTCGCGGCGGAACACGCCTTGAAACCTTGGGTGCAGCTGGGGATCATGCCGATTTTCGCCCTGGTCATGGCCGGGGTGCCGCTGGCCGGGGTGGACATGAGCGTCCTGACCCATCCGGTGGCGCTCGGGATCGCGGCAGGTCTTGTCGTTGGCAAACCCCTCGGGATCGTCGCTTTGTCCTATCTCGGGGCCAGCCTTCTGAAACAGTCCCTGCCTTGCCGGTTCGGATCAATGCTCGGAGTATCGATGGTCGCCGGCATCGGCTTCACCATGAGCCTGTTTGTGGGCGCGCTGGCGTTTTATGGCGACCCCGCGTTGGAAGCGCCGATCCGGCTGGGCGTGCTCGGCGGGTCGGTGATTTCAGCGGTGTTGGGCCTGATCGTCCTCGCGATCTTCCTGCCGCGTCGCCAAGAGACGCCGAGGCGGCCTGATCTGGCGCGCATGGAGGACAAGGCTGAGGACGCCGGCGTATTGGAGGACAACGACGCCAAGACCGCGCAGGGGCCTTAGGCGCTCTCGCTCGGATAGCGGAAATTCTGGCGCACAAGGCCCCGCCAGCGGGCTTGCCGGTGGCGGTAAAACCATTGCGCGAAGAGCCAGACCCCAAGCGTCAGGATCCCAGCATTGACATCCACTTCGTCGCGGTAATCAGTGCGTCCGTCAGGCCGAGCCTCGATCACGATCAAGTGGTCCCACATCTTCGCAATATCCCCAACTCCATTGTCGCGGATTCGATAGACGCCCTTTGACTGGTCCGCAGGCGCCGGTGTCGTGGTGACGATCCACTGCCGACCGATGGGCAAGAAGCCCAGGAACCGCATGCCGACATGATAGCGCCCCTCGCCCCATAGAGGCGGCATCGTCGGGGGATCGATCAAATCGAAAACAATCAGCGGCGCCGCCACATGCCTGAGCAGGCGCGGCGTCTTCACCTCCGCCCAGATGCGCTCGGCCGGCGCATCCAACACCGTTCTCACAACGACCCTCACCCTATCCCCCTCGATAGCGAACCCCCAGCGTCACGCTCCGCGGCGCGCCAGGGAAATACCGGTCTTGTCCGAATGCGAAGTCGGCACGGTCGGCATAGGCGGCGTTGGTCAGGTTTCGAACCGCCGCGAAAACCTCCACCTCCCGGCTCAGCGCGAACCCTCCCCGGAGGCCAAACAGGTCATGGCCCTCATAGCTTCGGCTGTTAGCCGCATCGGTGAAGGAAGGTCCCACATGGGTCCATTCAAGCTCTGTCGACAAGTCCCCGGTCGGCCGCCACCCAAGCCGCAGATGAGCAAGGCGCTCAGGCGCGGTGTCGATCGCCGCACCCCGGCGGATGCCGTCGGCGGCGCTTTCAAACCGATAGGTTTGCTCGCTGAAGGACGCCCAACCAGCCACCTCGACCGTATCCGACACGCGCCAAGCGCCGCTCACTTCAATCCCGAGATGCCGGGTCCGTCCCCCGGTGACCGTCAGTCCATCGGCGCTGCGAAAGCTGGTGTCGCGCTTGTCCATAGCGTAGCCGACCGCTTCGAACTCGCCGCCGCCAAACGACCAGCGCCCGCCGAGCTCTATGGCGTCCAAGGTCTCAAGACCCTGTTCCCCCGGATTTTGCCGCGTCTGAAGGGAATAAAGATCCGTGATCTGCGGCGGGCGGGCGCCCCGGGACAGGCTGAGCCAGACAGCGCCGCCCCCCCCGTCCCATGCCAGCTTTAGCCGCGGCGCAACGCCCTCAAAAGCGTCGGTCCGGTCCGCCGGACGGCGAAACCGTCCCATGTCCCCATCCGGCGCGCGATTGTCATACGCATAGCGCACGCCCTCGCCCCGCAGCCCCGCCGTTAGCGTCCACCGTGGCGCAAACACCCAGTCCGCTTGGCCGTAGACACCACCCGCCGTCATATCCACCACATAGTCATAGTGGAGCCCTTGGGTGAACGTGCCGATCGTAGCCCGTCTCTGAAACTCGCTCAGCTCGCCTCGGGTCTGATCAAAATCCGTACCCATGACCACCGCGAGCCGCGGCGTCACATCGAAGGCCGCCGACGCCTGAAACCCCACCCCCGCCTGGCGGCTGATCTCTTGCGCCCGAGAGGGAAAGAAAAACAAATTGAGGTCCGCCTCGACAACCCGCGCATAGGGCGCGAACCGCATTTCGCGGTCTTGCCCGCGCCACACGAAGGCCGCCTGACCTCTTAAAAGACGCGCGTCTCGATAAGCCTCGGGAACGGGATTGGTCTCCGCCAGAGCCCGGCTGCGATAAGCATTGGGCCCTTCGATGAAACCTGCGTTCTCCTGGTTCAAGCTCTGGGCGAAGAGACGTCCTTCCGCCTCCCAATCGCCGCGTCGGCCAGTCCAAGCCAAAAGCAATGCCGCACGGTCCAATCCCGACTGATCGCGCCAGGCGACATCTCGTTCCCCCGCAACGCCGACAACCCACTCGCTCTGCCGGAAAGCCGGTCCTTGAAGCTCAGCGACGCCTTCGTCCCCTAATGGCGCCGGACGTCCAAAGGACACGGTCGCCATTGCGCTCGTGCGGCCCAGGGCGCTCGCATCCATCGTGGCGCGGATCAAGCCGACTGGCGCTGCGTCTCGGCGCCCAAACCCGTCAGGCCCCCGGACATCGATCAGCCCGTGCACCGCATTTGATCCATAGAGCGCAGAGCCGGGGCCCCGCACGACGGTGACGCCGCGGGCGAAGTCAAAGCCTGTTTCCCAAATCTGGTTCACATTGGAAAAGCCTGGCGCCCTGATCGGCACGCCATTGTCCAGGATCAGAAACGACCCCGCGCTCTGCCCACCGGTCAGAACCGGCGAACGGATTGCGATCAGGTTCTCCACGCCATTATTGCGCTGGATGGACACCCCCGGGAGCCGGTTCAAAGCCTCGCTCGGAACCTGAGCGGCGACGGCCGCCAAATCCTCAGCCCCAAGCTTCGCGACGCTCCCAGAGCGCGCGCTCAAAAGGACCTCGCGGTCTGCGGTCACGATGATCTCTTGGCCCACAGCAGGACCCGCGCTGGCCAACGCCAGGGCGCTCAATAATAGACAACGCATCCGCTTCACCTAGGGCGCCCAAGGCTCTTCTTCTATGGCCTTCCCTTAGTTCTATGGCCTTCCCTTAGGGCCGGCGCGAAGGGGCTGGCAGCTGCTGGGCATTCAGCGTTTGGGCATAAAGCGTCTGAGCTTCCAGGGCGACATAGACGCGGATCGCTTCAGCCTCCTGTCCGCTCACCCAAGGGCTGAAGTCCGGCATTCCCAGAGCCTCCCTTCCGCCATGGACCACGGCGCGCCACTGGTCCCTGTCAGAGAGAGAGAGAGACCGGCGCACATCCGGCAGAACCCCACCCGTGACAGCCCCGACCCCATGGCAAACGGCACAGTGCGCATCATAAAGACCCTGCCCCATGGCGATGGTCTGAGGACTGGCCGTCACCTGCGGCGGCTCGGCCATCGCAAGCGGCGGCAGATCCAGCGGCGGCAGGCTCGCCTCGCCTCCAATCCGAAACACGTTCACCCGGCTGTTCAGGGCGTTGCCCTCCGTGGGCGCGGCGATGCCGGCGTTGAGGAAAAAGACCGTGCCGTAACCGGCCGTCACCGCCACATATTGGACCCCGTCCACCTCGTAGCTGATCGGTCCGGCAAGGGTCGCGGCTTGGGTCGCATAGCGCCAAAGCTCCTGCCCAGAAGCGGCGTCATAGGCGACGAAATGCCCGTCCACGGTCCCTTGGAACACAAGCCCGCCGGCCGTGGCGAGAGCGCCGCCGTTCCAGGGCCCGCGCAATGGCTGTCGCCACACCTCCCGGCGATTGACAGGGTCCCACGCGATGAGGGCGCCTGTCATCGAGTTCGCGACGAATTCCCGAACCGCCGGGTCCATCGGAAGGGGCGCAGCGCTCGTGCCGGTGTTCCAAAATCCCTCCCGATATTGAAAGCGCGGATCGGCAGTGAACGCCATGGCGGTCTCTTGGATCGGAATATAGACAAGGCCCGTTTGCGGGCTCATCGCCCAAGGGTGCCAGTTGTGCACGCCGAAGGGCGAGGGACGCACCAGAGCCGTCCCGGATTGATACCGCGCCGAAGGATTCTCGATGGGTCTGCCGGAGGCGTCCACCGCGCCCGTGGACCAGCTGACCGGCGCCCCAGGCGGGGTCTGGCTCTCCGGCCCCATCGGGATGAGCGGATCGGCGGAGATGAGGGCGCAATCGCTCCGGTCCAGGACGTAAAAAAACCCATTCTTCGGCGCCTGCATCGCCACCCGGCGCGCCTCGCCGTCAATGGTCAGCTCAGCCAACATGATCGGTTGGGTCGCGGTATAGTCCCAGGTATCGCCAGGATTAGCCTGGTAGTGGCACTCATAAGCGCCCGTGCGGGCGTCTAGCTTGACGATGGAGGCGACAAAGAGATTGTCGTCGTTGGCCGTTCCGCCGCGGCGGGGCGCGCGGACCTGCTGGTTCCATGGGCTGCCGTTCCCCACCCCAATCCATAAGGCTTGGTCCTCCGGGTCATAGACAATCGCATCCCACACCGTGCCGCCGCCGCCGCTTTGCCGCCAGGCGCCATCGGGGTTCCAGGTGGCGAGCGCCCGTTCGCGCACGGCGTCCGACGCCGCCTGATCCGGACCCTCCGGGTTTGGGGTGGTATAAAAGCGCCAAACAAGATCCCCCGTGTCCGCGTCATAGGCCGACACATAGCCCCGGACCCCATATTCGGCCCCGCCATTGCCTATGAAGATCAATCCTTGGGCCGCACGCGGCGCGCCCGTAATGGTGTAAGGTCGGCTCTGGTCCACAGTGACCACTTCCCAGACCTTCTCTCCCGAACCCGCGTCGAGAGCGATCAAGCGACCGTCAATGGAACCGACAAAAACGCGGCCGTTCCAGACCGCGACGCCACGATTGACCACGTCGCAGCAGGCGTAACGCCCACGCTCGCGGGGAACCTCTGGGTCATGGACCCAAAGCTCTTCGCCGGTCACAGCGTCAAGGGCGTAGACGATGCTCCAGGCGCTGGTGACATACATCACCCCGTCGACCACGATCGGGGTCGCGGAGGCCGCGCGGCCCACCTGCATTTCATAGCTCCAGGCGAGCCCAAGATCGCCCACAGTCTCTGTGGAGACCTGCGTCAGCGGGCTGAAGCGCTGCTCGCCATAGGTGCGACCGTGCGTCATCCAAGCGCCGGGTTCGTTGTCTGCAGCGGCGATGCGCGCTTCGTCGACCGCCGCAGGGCCCGGCGCGGGCAGGCACCCCGTCGCCGCCAACGCCGCTAAAGCGAACAGAGCCATCTTGATTGTCCCGCGCATCGCTCACTCTCCAAGCACGCCGTCACAAGGCTCTTGTCCGCCCCAAACGCTCCCAGATATTACTGACGCGTCTCGGCTTGAAAAGAGGAGCAGCCGGCGTGATCGCGCCAGCGGCGCCCAAAAAGGCGGCGGCCGCGCCTGTCTGAGGCGCGGCCGCTGATGACTCTTGTCTGTTGTCTCTTAGACGGACGCCAGATTGGGGCGTCTCCTCCCCGAATTTGCTGATGATCAAGGCACCCTGCTCATCAGCGAAGCAGACCTTGCCCGGAACGCGCCCTGCAAGTCAAGAGGAATGGTTTATGTCTTTTCTTGGCCGATAACCATCGCTTGTCGACGTCGGCGGAATTTGCCGCGACAATGCCGCCCAAGCCGTGTTGGGCCGTTCGAAAATCAAGTCCGGCGCGCTGACCGCAATCGCCCCTCCAAACAGAGACTGCAGCGCCGAACACACGTCCAAAACGCGGTCCGCGGGACAATACAACTCCAATAATGGACCTTCGGGCGGCCCGGCCAGACTGCACCCCAGGGCCGAGGCACGCGCGGTTAGGTTCTCCACCCCGCTCGCTCCGGCGCTAAGGCGCAAAAGCCGCGTCGCGCGTGCGCGAACCCTGGCGGCGATCACGTCCAATAGTCGCTCGCAGGCGATCCGAGCATCCTCACTCCAAGGAGCAGCAAGGCTGGCGGCAAGCTGCGCCTGACTGCGGAGGATCAATCCACCCGGCGCCCGGGTCAGGTGATTGGCGCGCAAGGTGGCGCCGGAGGTGGTGATGTCGATAATGGCCTCCGCCGCGCCTGAGGCGGGCGCGCCCTCGGTGGCCCCCTGGCTCTCAACCAGCCGATAGTCCCCCACATGGGCCGCATCGAGGAACCGCCGAGCGAGGTTGAGGTACTTCGTCGCCACCCGCAGACGTTCGCCGGTAAGCGTCCGATGTTCGGCGCAGACGGCGGCGAAATCCTCCATGCTTTCAACGTCCACCCAGGCCTGTGGAATCGCCAGCACCAAATCAGCTTGTCCAAACCCTAACCCCAGCAGGGGAAGCGATCGCGTCAATGCGGGGTCCGCCTCTCGCAACACATCTTCCCCAGTCACGCCCAGATGCGCCTCGCCCTCCCGCAAGGCCCGCGCGATATCGCCGGCGGAGATAAGACGCACCGCCACCTCCGGGAGCGCGGGAAGAATGGCTTCATAGCCGCGGGCGTCCCTGACGATCTTCAGGCCGCAATCGGCAAGATAAGCCTCCGCCTGCTCCTGCAGGCGACCTTTGGAGGGCACCGCAAAAACCAGCCCAGTCATGGCTTTGTTCCCTTCGCTTGGGCAAGCCGCTGCGGCCGCAGGGCGAAACCGCAGGCGGTTTCGGGGCCCCTCACGCCCATGTCTTTGGCGAGGGCCTTGATCAGTCCATCATAACGACCGCCGCCGCCAAGGCTCGCCCGCTCACCCAGAGCCGGGGCCTCAAGATCAAACAAAAAGCCGTCATAAAAACTCAAGGCGCGTCCAAAGCCCGGGGCGAAGCGAGCCTTAGGGCTCGCGATCAGAGCCTTGGTTTCTCGCCACAGGGCCTCTACCGCAGCAAGGGCTGCTTCCGCGCGGTCTCGCCGCGCTTTCGGCCTTTTCGCCACAAGGCCCGAGAGGGCGGACAAGGCGGCCTCGGCCTCCGCATCCACCGCCAGCGCATCCTGCAGAAACGCGAGGTCGGAGGGACTGGGCCGCGGGGCGGCCCGAAGCGTTGCCTTCTCTTTCAAACGCGCCGCGACCCGCGCCATGGAGCGGCCGCCGACCTGGGTCACGCCCGCCGCCTCATGAAGGGCGGCGAGGGCCGCGCCCGCTTCGTCGGGACCGAGACCGGCCAAGGCTGCGCCGAGCGCGGTCTCCGCCCCGTCCGAGATCTCCACCGACAACGATGCGCCGCGCTGGGCTTGCGCCTTGAGCTGATGGGTCCAGGCCGGATGGAGCGCCAAATCGGCGAGAAAGGCGTCAAACACGGCCGTGTGGCCCAAGCGCAAGCACGGCTCGACGTCACAGACGCGGGCCGCTTCCAAGGCCGCCGCCACGAGAGCCGCCTCGCCAACAGGCGCAAAATGCTCCACGCCCACCTGCACAAACTCAGTCTCGCGGGCAGAGCCAGGATTTTGTCTGCGAAAGACCCGCCCCGCATAGGCCACCGCCGCAGGGACCGGGGACATGGCCAGAGCCGCTCGGCAGGCGGGCGTGGTCATGTCAGGACGGAGACAGGCTTCCTGACCCGCGTCATCGCAGGTGAGAAACGCGCGCGCCCTCAAATCCTCTCCAAGCCATTCCAAATAGAAGCGCACAGGCTGCAAAACGGGCGGCTCCACCCACAGGGGCTGAAACCGCTCCAGGACCCGGGCGATGGCCTCCTTGCTCACCCTTGCCGCTCCCTCATAGCCATGACCGCCGCCACGAGTTGGTCGCGCTTCACCGTGATCTGCACCGCGTCCCGCGCAGCCTGATAGGCCTCGCGATCGGCGGCGAGATCGCCGATTTTGGCGCCGGCCAAAAGGTCCTTGATCGAAACCTCCCCGCGGGCTCTTTCATCGCCGCCGCAGATGACCGCGATCGGGGCCCGCCTTTTGTCGGCGTATTTGAATTGGGCCTTGGGACCGGAACCGCCAAGATAGACCTCGGCTGGAACCCCCGCAGCGCGGAGCTCCGCGGCCATGGCCACATAGTCAGCCATGGCGCCGGGGTCAAAACACAGGACCACCACAGGTCCCGCGCTCACGGGCGGGGCATGTTCGATGGCGGATAGAGCCGCAGCAAGCCGCGACACCCCGATGGAAAAGCCTGTCGAGGGGATCGGCTGGCCCTTGAAGCGCGAGACAAGATCATCATAACGCCCGCCGCCGCCGACGGAGCCAAAGCGGACCGGGCGGCCGTCGTCGTCTTTGGCGTCGATCAAAAGTTCGGCCTCGAAGACCGCACCTGTGTAATATTCCAGCCCACGGACGACGGAGGGATCAAAAACCGCCTGTGAAGGGCCCACCCCCAACGCGGCCAGAACCGCGTGGACCGCCGACAGCTCTTCGGCGGCCTTCTCCCCACCCGGCAAAGCCCCGATCCCATCTAGCATGGAAGCCGGGGTGAGGTCGCCTCCGCTCAAGCGCAGGAGAGCCAAAACCGCCTCGCTCTGGGCTCGAGACAGGTTTGCCCCCGTTGTGAAGTCGCCGCTTTCGTCCAAGCGCCCTTCCCCTAAGAGCAGCCGCACATCCTCCAGACCAAACTTGTCAGCTTTATCCACAGCGCGCAGCACGCCAAGACGCTGCCTTGCATCGGCGATCCCAGCTCGGTCCAAGACGCCGTCTAAAAGCGTCCTCGTGCTGATCTTCAGCCGGTACCGGCCGGCAAGGCCCAAAACGTCGAACGCCGCACAACCCATGGCGATCATCTCAGCGTCCGCGGCGGGAGAAGCGCTGCCGACCGTATCAGCGTCGCACTGCCAGAACTCCCGGAAGCGCCCCGGCCCCGGCTTCTCGTTCCGCCAAACTGGGCCCGCGGCGCAACGCCGATAGGGCTTGGGAAGATTGTCGCCATGCTCCGCGACGAACCGCGCCAATGGGGCGGTAAGATCATAACGCAGGGCCATCCATTGGTCGTCGTCGTCCTGGAGCGAAAACACCCCCTCATTGGGTCGATCCTGGTCAGGGAGGAATTTGCCCAGGGCGTCGGCGTATTCGAAAGCGCTCGTGTCCAGGCGCTCAAACCCCCACGCCTGATAGACGGCGAGGACTTTGTCCACAATGGACAGCTCAGCGCTCAGCGCGCCCCCTCGCCGATCGGCGAAACCCCGTGGACGACGGGCTCTGGGACGGAAGGCTTCAGTCATGGCGCGGGCTCTGCGGCTGCAAGGGCGAGGAGGGGTAGACGAAGGGGCGGCCGGCTGCAACCGCGGCTAGGGCATGCGTCAGCCCAGGGAACACTCGGACAGGAGGCCCGTCGGCCAGATCATCCGTCGGCCAGATCGCCCGTCGGCCAGATCATCCGTCGGCAAAACCATTTCAGAGGGACTATCGCGGGAGGTTCGCTTGGCACGGGCCTTGCTCGCCTCTGAGGGGAAGAGGAGTTCCCATGATCACATGTCTCGCCGCTTTCACCATCGGAGCCGGCCTTGTGACCGGGCCCGCCGCCTTGCCTCAAGAGGTGATGGAGGACGCCCGCGCCCTGGTCCAGGTTCAGACGCCAAACGACGCCTTTTACACAGCCCTCGCTGATTTCACCATTGACGCCGAAGCCCTCTCTGAAGCCCTCCGCGCAGCTGGAGCAACAGAAGACCTGCCCTGTATTTTTCATGGCATCGCAGAGGACGCCCGTGCGCGCGCCGCAGACTTGAGGGGCGCACAAAACCAAGAGGCGCAGACGCGCGCCATGAACGCCCTCCGCGCCTTGCTCGACGACGCGATCCTGCTCGCCCCGTTCGCGGCGGAAGAGCTTATGGACCCGTGACGACCAGGGCCGCAGACCAGCCCCTATGGTGCACCGCCTGCCCAGCGCTGGCGGCCTCGGCGACGCTCGCGATCATGGCGGCTGCGGTCAACACCGCAGCCCCCAAAACGGCGACGATCAACATCACGCTTCGGCGGGACAAAGGACTCATTACCTGCTTCTCGTTCCAGAATAACCAGCCATCGGCTCCGCGCGCTCGTCGCCATCGCCGCGAGCGCACGCAGCCGTTTTTCTACGCCCAGGATCTAGTTTGGGTTCAGCGCCCGCGCCACTGATCGCGCCGTCAGAATTTGCGGCAATATGACCGGATCGGCGCGGCCCGGATGATAGACGAGATAGAGAGGGACACCGTCGCGTCCATACAGAGCAAGGGTTTCAGCGATCACAGGATCGCGGCGGGTCCAGTCGGCGACAAGATAGGCTGCGTCAATTGCGCGCAAAGTCCGGACAAACTCCGGCGTGCCGAGAGCAGTGCGCTCGTTGACTTGGCAAGTCACGCACCAATCGGCGGTAAAGTTGACGAAGACGGTTCTACCCTCAGCCTGAAGCGCTGCGACCCGTTCGGGCGTCCAGGCCTCAGCCGCAACGGGCGGCGGGCGCGCCACTGTCGCGCCGAA
Organism: Alphaproteobacteria bacterium; assembly: GCA_018971945.1. Lineage (GTDB taxonomy): Bacteria > Pseudomonadota > Alphaproteobacteria > Caulobacterales > Aquidulcibacteraceae > REEB509. The sequence goes on from JAGWZH010000042.1 coordinate 16,535, forward strand.
CACCGCCGTTGCAACCGCGAACGCGGCCGTCACTGCGCGGCCGCGAAGTCCCGAAAACGCTCTGAAACCCCAAACAAGAAGCCCAAAAGCGATCAGAACGGCGGACAGCGCCAATAACCCATCAGCCCCGACCTGGCCGACCAGAACCCAGGCCGCCCAAGCCGCGGCGGCGAACATCGGAAAAGCAAGGGTCTGCTTGAACCGCTCCATCCAAGGACCTGGCCTGGGCAAGAACCGCTGCAGGCCAGGGGCGAAACTCAGGGCGGCGAACGGCAGCGCGAAACCGAAGCCCAAGGCGGCGAAAACCAAAAGCGCGGTCAGAGGGGGTTGAGCGGCGGCGTAGCCAATGGCCGACGCCATAAAGGGCGCGGTGCAGGGCGTCGCCGCAGTCACCGCCAAGACCCCGGTGAAAAAGGCGCCGAGGTCGCCAGAACGCCGCGCAAGCCCTGCCCCCACATTCTGGACCCCTGCCCCGATCTCAAAAGCGCCCAAGAGATTGAGGCCGATTAGGAAGAACAGAGCGGCAAGAGCGCCCATAAACCAAGGCTCCTGGAGCTGAAAGCCCCAGCCCGCCGCAGCGCCGCCAGCCTGCAAAGCGATCAAGATGCCGGCGAGCCCGAGAAACATCGTCATCACCCCAGCGACGAACAAAACGCCGTGACGGCGCGCGAGGCCGTTCTGGGCGCCATGGACGAGCCCCAAGGCTTTCACCGACAGGATCGGCAAGACGCACGGCATCACATTCAGAATGAGACCGCCGAGAAAGGCGAACAGGAGCGCAAGACCCAGGCCCATGCTGGGCGATGCACCCTCCGAATCCGCATCGTCAGCGAACGCCCCCGTGTCGGAAGGCGCGGCGCCGAGGGCGGTTCCTGTCGTTCCCGACAGGAGCGGCCCTGCGACAGCGCTGACCAAAATCCCCTGGCGGACCCAACCCTGAGGGGTCTCAAGATCAAAACCCACAACGCCTTCCAACGGCGCCGCCACCTCGCGCTGGCCGAAGGGAGGGGCCAAGGCGAAGCTCAGCCCCCGATCGCCCCGTTCGGGACGCTGGGGGGCGTTATGGTCAAGCGCTGTTTGGCTGAATGGGAAGAAATGCGCGTCGCGGACCACGCCGGCGGCCAAGAGTCTCGACAGTTCGCCGTCGGCGACGCTCAGCCGGCCGGACGGATCCAGGCTTGCGGCGACGCCAGCCCAGGGCCTGGGAACGGTTGCCTGAGCCGCAGACAGGGCTTCATTCCAGCCGCTGGACGCGCCTTGCGCCGCGACAGGAAGGTCAAGCGCCACTTCGCTTTCTTCCGGCACGCAGGTCTTGTCGTCGCAGACCAGATAAAAAGCCTTCGCCGATAAGGTCAGAACGTCCCCGGGACGGGCCGCTTCAGGCGCCCGGCCTGAGAAAGGCAGGATCACCTCCCGCTCATAGACGTAATTCACGAGCCGCACGTCCCCGGCGACCGTGGCGTATATTCTAGGTGTCGGCCACTGGAACTGGCCTACCGAAAATCCCTCCGGCAGCGTCCACTCCAACCGCATCGGCAGGCCGGCGTCGCCGGGATTGAGCCAATAGACATGCCATCCTGGCGCAAGAACTTGGCGGAGGCCAAGGGTGAAGGCCTCGCCTGGCGCAACGCTCTCACGGTCCGCCACCAGGCTCAATTGCGCCTGACGCGGAACGGAGGCTACAGTCTGCGCCTCCGCACCGACGCCCCAAAACGCCCACAGCAACGTGAAAAAAAGAGCCGAAAGACGTCGCATCGCCCCTCCTTGAGTATCGATCGATCAGATGCGCCTCAGCGGTCGCCTTGTCGAGACCGGCCCCTGCGCCACATCGTCAACGAACCGGATGAACCGGCGTCGCACGCTGATATGGAGACCACGCCCATGACCCGCATGAACCGCCAATGGCGGCTGGCCCGCCGCCCGATGGGCGAGATTCAAGACGGCGATCTGGAACTGGCGACTGTTCCCGTGCCTGCTCTTGAAGAGGGCCAGGTCCTGGTCCGCAATGTTTATCTGTCGCTCGATCCCACCAATCGGATCTGGATGAGCGATATGGACCAGTACATGCCGCCGGTGCAGATCGGCGAGGTGATGCGCGGAGGCACGGTCGGCGTGGTGGAAGAAAGCCGCGATCCGAATGTGCCCGTCGGCGCCCGCGTGGTCCCTTGGCTCGGCGGCTGGCAGGATTACGCCATCGTTCCAGGCTCGGTTTGCAATCAGATCCCGCCCGGGTTTCCGATGAGCGCCATCCTGTCCTCGATGGGACTGACCGGCGTCACAGGCTATTTCGGGCTTCTGGATATCGGCCAACCGAAAGCCGGTGAGACGCTTGTGGTCTCCGCTGCGGCCGGCGCGGTGGGATCGATTGTGGGCCAGATCGGCAAAATCAAAGGCTGCCGGGTCGTGGGCATCGCAGGCTCAGACGAGAAGTGCCGCTGGATCGTGAACGATCTCGGCTTTGACGCCGCGATCAATTACAGAACAGAAGACGTCGGAGCAGCCCTCGACAGGCTGTGCCCTCACGGGATCGACATCAATTTTGAAAATGTCGGCGGCGAGATCATGGACGCCGTCATGGCGCGGATGAGCAATTTCGGCCGCATGGCTCTTTGCGGGATGATCTCGCAATACAACGCCTCCGGTCCCGTTTCGGGGCCGAAGAATTTCACCGCCATCCTGATGCGGCGGCTGACCGTGCGCGGCTTTATCGTCTCGGACTATATGGACCGGTGGGGCGAAGCAGTGGCCCAAATCGGGCTTTGGGTTTCCGAGGGCAAAATCAAATACAAGGTCCATATCGAGCAAGGCCTTGAGCACGCTCCGCAAACTGTGAAACGCTTGTTTACCGGCGATCATGACGGCAAGCTCCTGGTCGAAGTCTCGCCGCCGCCGCCGGGGGGCTGATGCGGCGGGCGCAGCGCGGCTCGCGAGGACCAAGGGGCTTTAGATGGCGGTGAAAGGTCAGAGCTGGTTTTTGAACGATATTCCCCTGGGTTACACCCATGCCTGCGGGACCAAACGCATTACCGCTGACGACATCGCTGTCTTTAAAGAACGCTTCGCACCGCACTTGCCGTTGGCTTCGGGGGAGGCAAACCTCGACGCTTTCGGGCCTTCGTCCCTCGCAGCCCAGGCCCATATCTACGCCATATGGTCGGCTCTGCTGTGGGAAGAAACCAAGGATTGGCCGGTGCTGGCCCGCCTGGGTCAGGATGCGCTGCGATGGTATGGCGCTGCGGAAGCCGGCGATCTTCTGCAACTGAAGGTGACTTTCGTCGGAAAACAACCCGTCAGCGACGATCGCGGCATCCTGATCGCGAGCCATGAGCTCTTGAACCAGAAAGGGGAACTCGTCATGGCGCTGATGACGCGGACAGTCATGGCGAGGAGCCCCTAGGCGCACGCACCGCGATGGCTGGCCTCAGGCTCACGCTTCATCCTTCCGCGTCCCAATTGAAGGGTCTCCGCCGCTAAACCCAGAGGAGCGGCCAGCCTATCGGCCCGCCTCATCGGGCCCACACGCGGGACACACGCGGCCTTGCATCCCATCCCCCCTTGCCCTAGACACGCGCGATTTTGCGCGGGGGCCCCATCGGGAGTTCCCCGAATCGCAAAAACTGGATGCCCCTCGCCATGCCGAAACGCACAGACATCTCCTCCATCCTGATCATCGGGGCGGGGCCGATCGTGATCGGCCAGGCGTGCGAGTTCGACTATTCTGGCGTGCAGGCGGTCAAAGCTTTGAAAGAGGAAGGCTATCGCGTCATCCTGGTGAACTCCAATCCGGCCACGATCATGACCGATCCAGAGTTGGCGGACGCCACCTACATCGAGCCGATCACCCCGTCTTTCGTCGCCCAAATCATCGAACAGGAACGTCCCGACGCGCTGTTGCCGACCATGGGCGGCCAAACCGCGCTCAACACCGCCCTTGCGCTCCACGCCGCCGGGGTCTTGCAAGCCTTCGGCGTCGAGATGATCGGCGCCAACGCGCACGCCATTGAGAAGGCGGAAGACCGAAGAAAGTTTCGGGCTGCGATGGACAAGATCGGGTTGGAAAGTCCCCGCTCGGCGATCGCGTCCTCGCCCCTCACGTCCAGTGAGGGCGAGCCGCCCGTTTACGACAAAGCCTTAGGCTTTGCGGAAGCGATGAAGGCGTTGGACGAAGTGGGCCTGCCCGCGATCATCCGTCCAGCCTTCACCTTGGCCGGAACCGGAGGCGGGATCGCCTATAACCGCGAAGAGTTCGAAACCCTCGCTAAAGGCGGCATCGACGCCTCACCCGTGGGTCAAATCCTGATCGACGAAAGCCTCTTGGGCTGGAAAGAATTCGAGATGGAGGTCGTACGCGATCGGAACGACAACTGCATCATCATCTGCTCGATCGAGAACGTCGATCCGATGGGCGTGCATACCGGCGATTCGATCACTGTCGCGCCCGCCCTGACCCTGACCGACCGTGAATATCAGCGGATGCGCAACGCCTCCATCGCCGTCTTGAGGGAGATCGGGGTGGAGACCGGGGGGTCCAATGTCCAATTCGCCATCAATCCCAAGGACGGGCGGATGGTGGTCATCGAGATGAACCCACGGGTGAGCCGGTCCTCAGCGCTCGCCTCGAAGGCCACTGGCTTCCCCATCGCCAAGGTCGCCGCAAAGTTGGCCGTCGGCTACACGCTCGACGAGATCCAGAACGACATCACAGGCGGCGCCACGCCTGCGAGTTTTGAACCCACAATTGATTATGTGGTGACGAAGATCCCGCGCTTCGCTTTCGAGCGTTTCCCGAACGCCGACCCCACCCTCACCACCTCGATGAAGAGCGTGGGAGAAGCCATGGCCATCGGCCGCACCTTCGCTGAAAGCGTTCAGAAAGCCCTGCGCTCCCTCGATATCGGCCTCTGCGGTTTCAATGAAATCACCTCCGATCAAGACACAGACGAAGACGCCGGGAAAGCCGCGATGCGGGCTCGGCTCGCCGTCCCTCGGGCGGATCGGTTATTGGCGGCGGCGGAGGGTTTGCGCCGAGGCCTGACGGTGGAGGAGGTCTGCGCCACAGCTGGCTATGATCCCTGGTTCGTGCGGGAGATCGCAGCCATCATCGCGCGGGAAGCGGAGGTCAAATCGCACGGCCTGCCCTCGGATGCAGACGGCATGCGCGCCCTCAAAGCCATGGGCTTTTCCGACAAGCGCCTGGGACAACTCACCGGAGCACCCGAGAGAACGGTGCGCGCGGCGCGGCACGCGCTCGGCGTCCGGCCTCAGTTCAAGCGGATCGACACCTGCGCTGCAGAATTCCGCGCCGCCACGCCCTATCTCTATTCGACCTATGAAACCCCCTTCTTGGGCGCCCCCGTCTGCGAAGCGGACCCGTCCGAGCGGGAGAAAATCGTGATCCTCGGGGGCGGCCCCAATCGCATCGGGCAAGGGATCGAGTTCGACTATTGCTGCTGCCACGCCGCTTTCGCCTGCGCGGACATGGGTGTGGAAAGCATCATGATCAACTGCAATCCCGAGACTGTCTCCACCGACTACGACACCTCAGACCGGCTCTATTTCGAACCCCTTACCGCGGAAGACGTCCTTGAAATCGTTCATATCGAGCAAAGCCGGGGGACGGTTGCGGGCCTGATCGTGCAGTTCGGAGGGCAGACGCCCCTCAATCTGGCCCGCCCGCTCGCGGAAGAAGGAGCCCCTATCCTGGGCACCAGCGTCGACAGCATCGAAACCGCCGAAGACCGCGAAAGCTTCCAGGCCCTGCTGCAGTCCATCGGCCTCAAACAACCACGCAACGCAATCGCCCGCAGCGCCGAGGAAGCCTTTGAAAAAGCCAAAGCCATTGGCTTTCCGCTGGTGCTCAGGCCGTCCTGGGTGTTGGGCGGTCGGGCGATGGAGATCATCCACGACGAAGCAGGCCTGATGCGGTACGTGACCCACGCTGTCGCCGCAGCGGGAGACAAACCCGTTGTGTTGCTGTTGGACCGCTATCTCCATAACGCCATCGAGGTTGATGTGGACGCCATCTGCGATGGCGAAGACGTCTTCATCGCCGGGGTCATGGAACATATCGAGGAGGCCGGCATCCATTCCGGAGACAGCGCCTGCGCCCTGCCGCCCTATTCGTTGCCGACCGAGACGGTGGCGGACATCGAGCGACAGACCACCGCGATGGCCAGAGCGCTGCAGGTGAAAGGCCTCATCAATATCCAGTTCGCAGTGCAGGGCGACGATATCTATGTCCTGGAGGCGAACCCCCGGGCGTCCCGCACCGCGCCCTTCGTGGCCAAAGCGATCGGCCAGCCCATCGCCAGCGCTGCGGCAAAGGCCATGGCGGGAAACCCCGTCTCTCGCTTGGGCCTGGTTCGGCGCAGGCTGGGCCATGTCGCGGTGAAAGAAGCGGTATTTCCCTTCGCCCGCTTCCCCGGGGTAGACCCGATTTTGGGGCCGGAAATGCGCTCCACCGGGGAAGTCATGGGGCTCGACAGCTCGTTTGAAGCCGCTTTCGCCAAGAGCCAGATCGCCGCCGGCCAGAGCCTGCCCACCCAAGGTTGCGTGTTCATCTCTGTGCGAGACGGGGATAAGCCTGCCATGGTGAGCCTGGGCGCGGAGCTGATCGCTCTCGGTTTCACGCTTCTGGCCACCGACGGCACCGCACATAAGCTGCGGGCGGAGGGGCTTGCCGTCGAGCGGATCAACAAGGTGGCCGAGGGGCGGCCTCATATTGTGGACGCCATGATCAATAAACGCGTGCAGCTCGTGTTCAACACCACAGAAGGCGCCCAATCCTTCCGCGACAGCTTCGATATTCGGCGCACCGCCCTGTCGCAGAACATCCCATACTACACCACGGTGTCCGGAGCGCGGGCTTCCGTCCTCGCAATCAGACGCCTCAAGGCAGGGCCCTTGGGCGTTCGGCCCCTGCAGGCTTACGCTTGACGGCGCGCCCCTGCCTCGTTCAACCTCAACATCAAAGACGGACGAAAGCCCATAAACATGGATAAGGTGCCGATGACGGCCGAGGGGCACGCCGCCCTCGACTCGGAACTGAAGCGTTTGAAAACCGAAGAGCGGCCAGCGGTCATCGCCGCTATCGCCGAAGCCCGGAGCCATGGCGACCTCTCAGAAAATGCGGAATACCACGCCGCGAAGGAGCGCCAGAGCTTCATCGAAGGCCGCGTTGCGGAACTCGAGGACAAGCTCGCCCGCGCCCAGGTCATCGACGTCTCGAAATTGTCGGGCAAAGCGATCAAGTTCGGCGCGACGGTCACCGTCATGGATGAAGACACCGAAGACGAGGCCGTCTATAAAATCGTCGGCGAAGACGAGGCGGACGTCCGCGCCGGCAAAGTCTCGATCACCTCCCCCATCGCCCGCGCCCTGATCGGCAAAGAAGAAGGCGACGTGGTGGAGGTGGCCGCCCCAGGCGGGGCCAAATCCTACGAAATCATCAAGGTTCAGTGGCTTTAGGGTGCCGCTGATCGGTGCGCCCGCCGCCGTCGGTTTCAGCCGAGCGGATCCGATCGCCATCTGGGCCGTCAGCGACGGCCGCGCCGGCGTCGCCGCGCAGGCGCTTGGCTTGGCCGAGGCTGTCGCCCGGCGCACCAACGCCGCCGTCACCTCTAAACGCGTAGCGCTCCGGACGCCGTGGTGCTGGCTGCCGCCGGGATTTATCCCGGGCCCGCTGCAGGCCCTTAGCCTGGATTCCGACCCGCTCGAGCCGCCTTGGCCACATCTTTGGATCGGCTGTGGCCGGCACTCCCTTCCCTTCTCCATGGGCGTTCGGGAATGGTCCCATGGGCGGACCATGGTGGTGCAGCTGCAGGACCCACGGATCAATCCCCGCGAATTCGACCTGGTCGCGCCGCCCTCTCATGACGATCTGGAAGGCCCGAATGTGTGGCCGACGCTTGGCGCTATGCACCGGGCGACCCCCGAACGGATCGCGGAGGAAGCCGCCCGTTTCGGGCCGCTGGCCGCCCGGCCAAGCCCCCGCATCGCTGCGTTGATCGGGGGCAAGAGCAAACGCCAAACCATCAGCGCCAGGAGGGCGGATCTGATCTCGCGGGCGTTGATCGGTCTCCAAGAGGACGAAGGCGGCAGCCTGCTCGTCACCCTGTCCCGGCGCACCCCAGACCCGGCTCGGTCCGTTTTCCACCGCAGTCTCAAGCCGAAAAGCGCGCTCTTTTTCGATGGCGAGGGCGCCAACCCCTATTTCGCCATCTTGAACGCCGCCGAATTCATTATCGTGACGGCGGACAGCGTCAACATGGCTGCCGAGGCCGCCGCCACAGGCAAGCCGGTCTTCATCCTTCCCGTCGATGGCGACCCCGGCAAGCTCGCCGGCTTCCATCAGGCGCTCTATGAGCGGGGCTGCGCCCGCCCCTTCCTTGGGGCTCTCGAACGCTGGACTTATGAACCGCTCCTTGAGGCGGACCGGATCGCGCGACGCCTCATCGAAGTCCTGGCGGCGCGGGCGGCATGATGATCCCGAGGCCCGTGGTTCCGGCCCGGTTTTCCGAGGGAGCAGGACTCCGGGCGCACGACCCCTTCAGGAAGGGCGAGAAAGGCCCTGCCGGACAGCGCTCTTCGCCAATCCGCGCCGTTTCCAACGCCCTCGCTCCAGACAGTTAACAGTCTCCGGCACGCTCCCTATGATCGCCGCGTTGACAAGGATTCGCTCATGGCCCCCGCTCCGCTTCACGCTCCCGTCGTTATCATTGGTTCCGGCCCGGCTGGCTATTGCGCGGCGATCTACGCAGCTCGGGCCATGCGCGCGCCTTTGCTGATCGCCGGCATGCAGCCCGGAGGACAGCTCACGATCACGACCGACGTGGAGAACTATCCAGGTTTTGCAGAGGTCATCCAGGG
>JAGWZH010000043.1 GCA_018971945.1 Alphaproteobacteria bacterium
TGTTTCGATTTTCTGCGCTGACTTTCAACAGCCACCGGATCCACTATGACCGCGCCTATGCGATGGAGGTGGAAAAATATCCTGGGTTGGTCGTGCATGGCCCCTTGCAAGCGATCCTGATGTTTGAGGCCGCCCAGCGGCGCGAGCCCAGACGCCGGCCGGCATGGTTCGAGTTCCGCGGGGTGCGCCCGCTTTTCGATTTTGACGCGGTGCGGGTCGGCGGCGCGCCGCGCGAGGATGGCGGGCTAGACCTGTTCACGCTCAATGCCGAGGACGCGGTTGGCGCGCGCGCCGTGATAGCTTTTGGGGACTAAGCGCGCTGCTGGGCATGCGCGAAGGAAGGGCGGCGATGGTCAAGATTCTTAAGGGCCTGCGCATCGTGGAGGGCGCAGCTTTCGTCGCCGCGCCGCTGGCTGGGATGACGCTTGCGCAGATGGGCGCCGACGTCATCCGGTTCGATCGCATCCGCGGCGGCCTCGATCATGCGCGCTGGCCCGTGACGGCGCAGGGGCGTAGCCTGTTTTGGGCTGGCCTCAACAAGGGCAAGCGCAGCATTGCGGTCGACATGGCGACGCCTCGAGGGCAAGAAATCATCACGCGCCTGATCTGCGCGCCTGGTCCGGAAAGAGGCATTTATCTTACGAATCTGCGCATGCGCGGCTGGATGGACTATGAAGAACTCAAAAGGCATCGTCAGGATTTGATCATGATGTCGATCAAGGGCGATCGCGCAGGGGGGCCGCAGGTGGACTATACAGTCAACCCTGCCGTGGGCTTTCCAACGGCGACGGGTCCGGAAGGGTCGGCTGAACCTGTGGGCCATGTTCTGCCGGCCTGGGATTGCATCACGGGTCAGCAGGCCGCGCTTGGCGTTTTGGCGGCTGAGCGACATCGGCGACTGACCGGGGAGGGGCAGCTCTTGGAGCTTGCGCTCAAGGATATGGCGCTCGCGATGCTCGGCAATCTCGGCATCATTGGCGAGGTGACGATCAACGGCTTTGATCGTCCGAAGATGGGCAATGCGCTTTATGGCGCATACGCCCAAGACTTCCTCTGCCGCAACGGTGAGAGGGTGATCGTCGTCGCGCTTACCGAGCGCCAATGGGATAATCTGCAGGCAGCCACCAATGCGCAATCCGAGATGGCAGCGCTGGCGCGACGGATCGAGGCGGATCTAAGCCTCGAAGGCGAGCGGTTCGCGCATCGGGAAGCGATCACCGCTATCCTCCGGCCCTTCTTCGCAGCCCGCACGGTAGAAGATTTCGCCAAGAGTTTCGACAAAGCAGGCGTGACATGGTCGCGTTACCGCAGTTTCGCCGAGACTGTCGCCGAGGATCCGGACTGCTCTGTCGATAATCCAATGTTCTCCCTGCTCGATCATCCTGGCATCGGCGCTTATTTGACCCCCGGCAACCCGATCACCTTTTCCGGTGTGGAACGCATTGCGCCGTCACGAGCGCCGAGCCTAGGCGAGAACACGGACGAAATCCTAGGTGAGATAGGATATTCCGAGGGCGAGATCGCGGCTCTGCATGATGCGAAGATCGTGGCGGGCCCTCCTCTCTAGGGTCATCCCGGTCCGACGGCGCGGGAGGGGCGCGTTAGTCCCAGTCAAAGGCCGCCTTGCCCGTCGACAAGGGATTTCACCACTTGCGGTCCGAAAAGCGCGGCGGGCTCCTGCAGATGAAAAGAGCCTGAATCCTTCAAGAGCAGGACGCGCCGCCAAGCACGCAGAATGTGGCGCAATGCGGATGATTGAGCGGAACTGGCGCAGCCGTTGAGTCCACGAGCGTGTGGCCGAGGCTGAACGCCTTGTCGTAGGGCAGAAGCGTGCAGGCGAGCACTTCGGGTCGCATCGCGCCTTTGCGCTTGGCCACCATGCGCGAGGATGCGCACATCAGGTCCGCGGGGCTCTTGCCCAGAACATCCCAGCAGGCCGTGCTGATTTCGGGAACGTCCTTTTGGGAATCCATCTCAGGAAACAGAACAAGGCTTGAGGGATCGCTGCAGACTATTGGCCAGCCGCGTGAGGCGCACAAGCCTTCATAGGCCCCCCTTGCCTCGGCTTCAGTTTCTCCCCAGCGCAGCCTGCCGGCCAAGGCGAGCCTGATCCCATTTGTGGAGAGCCAGTCGAGCCCTATGGCCGTCTTCTCGAAACTGCCGGCCCCACGCTCCTGATCATGGAGCGTCGCCGACCAGTGATCGAGGCTGACGCGCAAGGTCAGCCGTTCCCCATAGCGATCGACCAGGTCTCGCACGCCGGCCTGAACCCTTGGCCGCATTAAAGGGCGCATGGCGTTGGTCAGCACCAGCGCCCGATGGCCCGATCTGAGCGCGAGGTCGATCAGCGCGATGATATGGGGGTTCATGAACGGTTCGCCGCCGGTGAACCCGATCTCGATAGTGGTCTCAAGCTCGTCGAGGAAAGGCGTGCAATCCTCTTGCGTCAGATAGACGAGTTGGTCATTGCGTGGCGAACTGTCGATATAGCATGCGACGCAAGTGATATTGCAGAGTGTGCCCGTGTTGAACCAAAGCGTTTGGAAGCCGTGAAACGGCGCCTCCGCGCGGGGCTCTCCTTTTGCGGTAAGGCGGGGGTCGCGGAACTTTTCAGGAGCGAGCTTGCGGGTGAAGGCGACCAAGATGGATCCTTTCTTCGGGCCTTGGGAAAGGCCTGGCTCGGCAATCATCGCTTGATTGATTGAGCCTGGAAAGGGGTAGGGTAAACATAAGAGCCGACGCTGATAGCGGCGGCGAAAGCCCTCCCCCGTTGTGCGCAATCCCCGCCTTTGGGGCCTTAGAGCGGAAAGCTTGGCGCCACAATGGGGAGGGGAGGCTCCTACGGCTGTTGAGTCTTTAGGCGAGGGGGCTGGGCGCGCGCCTTGGCGAGGAGTTCTTTTGCCGCGCGTTGACGCAGGGCCGCCGCTCTAAGCTGCGCCGGCCCCGGCTCTTGTGGCGCTTTTGGGCATCGGGCATGCGGCTTGGCCAGGGCTTCGGTTCGGCTTCCAAAAAGATCATCCGCTAGCCTGCGCGTCCGGTCCGCTGATAGGTTCATGAGCGCCGCCAATGATCCCCCAAAGAGACCGACCCCAGATGACGAGTGAACATTTCGCAGGACCGGGTCCTCAGAGACTTCCATTTTAAGCGCGGTGCGAGAAAGATTGCGGTCAAGCACCTCCTTTACGGCGTTCCGCGCGCTGGCCCCCCCGCCGCCACTCGATGGTGAGTTCGAGCCAGGCGGCGAAACGGGTCGAGCCGGGCGCTTTGAACGTGACGAACACGGGCTTTACGCCCTCGCTGCGCAGGCCATGGATGTCGCGGTCGGGAGTGACCGCGAAAATGCGGGCCACAAGCTGCCCGATCATGCGCTCTATAAGGGCCGTCTGCACCCGATGATCGAGACGAAACAATGAAGCGCCGTCCCTTGAGAGACACCGACCCATTTAACAATGTCCGCGAGTGTCAGCGCCTGTGGACCCGCCCCTTCAGCAGCGCATCGGCGGCGGCGAGAATGTTTTCGCGCGCGGCCCCGGGGCATTGTCGGAAGCGCGGACTGGTGGAGGTCGACCTTGTTGACATTGATTTCGAAAAGAACAAACAAGCCTCTGTTTGCAAGGGGAGAAGTCCCTCTCCCTTTTGGGAAGGCGCACGCTCCAGGGATCGTCCGTATGAACCGCAAGCAGACCCTCAACACTGTCGCCGTGACGCCCCGCGACCTTAGGTTCGAACTGGAGAGCGCCCGCGGCCGCCCGTGGCTTGGGGGGGATCCAGTGGGCACGGCGGTTTTCAATGCCATGTCGCTCACTTTCCCGGACGGGGAGCGTCTGTTCATGGACGCGGTGCGCCATTATCGCGGCGAGGCGTCGGGCGACTTGGCGGAAGACGTGGAAGGCTTTATCGCCCAGGAGGCGATGCATTCCCGCGAGCATCGCGGGCTCAATCAAGTGATCGACCGCAGAAAATATCCTGTGGCGGAAATCGAGGCGGAGATTCGTCAGCGGATTGCATTTGTCCGGGGGCGCGGTCCGATGGCGATGTTGGTCGCCACCATTGCGCTGGAGCATTTTACCGCGATGATGGCGGAAATGCATCACAAACATGGGGATCTCTTTTCAAATGTCGCGCCGGAACTCGAACGGCTGTGGCGCTGGCACGCTCTGGAAGAGACCGAACACAAGGCCGTAGCGTTTGATGTTTACCGGCGGGCGACGCGGCGCTGGTCGCCGCTTCGGCGCTATGTTCGCCGGTGCATGGCCATGGCGATGATCGGGTTCATGTTTCCACGCAATATATGCCGCTATGCGGCGCGGCTTTTGGAAGCGGACGGCTATTCACCCGAGGCGGCGCGCATGGCTGTTCACGCTTATGTCTGGCGAAAGCCTGGCCTGTTCCGACGGGGGTGGAAGACTTTTTGGGCGTGGTTCATTCCCGGTTTCCACCCCTGGGACATTGACACGCGCGCGCTGATAACAGCGTGGAGGGCGGATTTCGAGCAGGCCCCCATCGTCGCCTGAGGCGGCGGACAAGGCGCGCGACTTTTTCAGGGTTCGGGCGCGAGTGATGAGACCTGCACCGGTCGGACGGGCTGTCTTTATACGCGTCGTTTTCCGTCCGAGCCTCGCCTTTTTGGCGGCAGATCCACGTTTCTTGGCTCAGCGCCGATGGCGGGGGCCATAGACATGAACGGTGCTGGCCTGCGGACCGTCGCGCCCTTCCTCCTCGCTGAAGCGGACCTCCGCGCCGATGCGCAGGGCTTCGAAGGGTTCGCCAAGCACCGCATTCTTGTGGAAATAGATTTCGCGTCCGTCATCAGCGCGGACGAAGCCGCAGTCCTTTTCGGGAAGGAGACGTTCGATGACGCCATGGGGCTGGGTAAAGGACTTCTTGGGCTCCTCGTTGCGGGCGCGCACATGGCTCTGTAATTGCCGACGCAGCGCGCGGAAGACGTCGCGCAGCGCGACATAGGCATCCTCATGGCTCTGAGCGGAGGGGGGATTGCGGCTGGCGGCGAGATGAACGCCTCCTGGCAATTCCAAAGCGACACGAAACGCGTAAAGCCCGCCTTGGCGATGGCGATGGCCGGGGCCCTCGACGCTCACTTTGCAGGCGGTGATGCGGCCATAGCGCTTTTCAAGCGCCGCCACTTCGCGCTCAATGCGCCGCCGCAGGAAGTCCGAGGGCTCTATGCGTTCAAAAACGATGTGCAGGGCGGTTTCCATGAATGCCTCACTATGCTTTTGCATGGTGGGGACACGCGAGGGCGCGCGCCTTGATTTCGGTCAAAACGCGCCATGGCAGCATTGATCTGTGGGGTCCGCGCTCCGAGCTGTCAGGTCCTCGGGCGGAGACCATTGAGGAAGCGCCGCCCGCTGCTTGTAAAAAGGAACGAGTTCAGAAGAGGAGCGGAGAGGCTGAGGCGGGCGATTGGGGCGAACGCGCGGACCCATCCATATCGCGGGTCTTAGGGGGCCGGCGGCCCCGCTTCAGTCCTTGCACGCCTTATAGGCTTGGCACAGGCTTGGTTCCATCCTGAGCGCTGCCCGAGAGCGCATCACCATTGCCGGACTCGCCCGACATCGATATGTACAAAGCCAGGATCAGGGTAATAGCCGACGCCGCCTCCATTCATCGCCAAGGCGGCGTTGCGGAGCGTGGATGTGGCGACTCCTTCGACGGCGATGTCGATGGCCATGCCTTGCATATGCAGGCTTCGGCGCGCCACCCCAGCGCTGGCGTTGGCTAGGGTGGCGTTAGTTTGGGGGGAACGATACCCTGAGATGACTTGGAACGGGCGCAGAGAGGGAATCTGGAGCGAGAGCGCGTGCAGGAGGTCGAGCAGGCGCAGGTCTATGGGGTGCGTTTCGCCTGTCCGATGATCGCGGAGAACGTGGCTGATGGCCGCCGCCGCATCCTCTGGAACGACGCCATTTTGCCAATACTCAATTGTAAGCGCTTCGCCGGTATGTAGATTATGGAAGCCGAGCGCTCTGGTCTCGAGCGCATCGGCTCGAGCCGTTCCGGCAAGCAGGCCCGGGGCGGCGAGGCCAAGCCCCGCAAGGCCAAGTCCTGCCAGGAGGGTGTGTCTACGTGTCTGCATGCCCTTATTCTTATGGTCAGAGCAAAATCACGGCAAGCCGCCTGCGCTGCAAGACGGCGAAAGGCGCCTTGGCGGCGTTCGTGGCCCTGGCCTGGATTGGCGGTTGCGCTGAGCGGGCGCCGATGCCGACGCAACTGCCGCCTCAGCTGACGCTGTCGCCTTCGCCGGTCCGCGCATGGAGCGCCGATCAGCTCGCCGATCTGCTTGAGACTGCGAGGAGCGCGCCAGCGCATGGACTTTGGCCGGAGGAGGAGGTCTTGGGGGTGTTGGGCGAGTTAGAGCCATTGTCGCTGCGCGATGAGGCGGCAGCGCAACGCCTCGACGAGACCGCTGATGAGCTCTTTGCGCGGTTGGCGCATCGTTTCGCGGTCGGCGCTGTCGATCCGGCGCAAGCCGATCCGGCATGGCGCATTCCCCCACCGGCGGCGCCAGACGAGGCGGCGTTGCGCCGCGCCGTGGCGGACGGCGCTGACGTTTCAGATACTCTCGCGGCGCTTCTGCCACAGACGCCGGATTACACAGCGCTTGTGGCGGAACTGGCGCGGGTTCAAGCAGAGGCGGATGAGGCCGTTGACGAAGCCGGCCTGCCAAAAGCCACGCGCATAGACCGTCTGAGAGCGAACTTAGAGCGGTGGCGTTGGGCGCCGCGCACCCTGCCGCTCCGCCGGATAGACGTGCTGGTGCCATTTTTTGAGCTCCGCGCCCGCGATGGGGAGGCGAGCGTGCATTACGCCGTGATTGTCGGTGCCCGCCGCAGCCAGACGCCAAGTTTCGCCGCGGCTATTGAAACCGTCACGCTCAATCCCACCTGGACCCCTCCGTCCAGTATCGTTCAGGGAGAGTTGGCGCCGCGGTTCCGTCGCAACCCGAGCGCCGCCACCGCCGAGCATTTCGATGTGATCGACAGAAACGGCCGGCTTGTGGATCCTGCGGCGGTGAATTGGAGCGCCCGGCCTTTCCCATATGTGTTGCGCCAGCGGGCGGGCCCGGGCAACGCGCTCGGTCGCCTGCGTTTTGATTTGCCCAACCCGTACGCGGTTTTTATCCACGATACGCCCAACCGCGGCTTGTTTGCTCGGAGTGATCGCGCATTGAGCCATGGCTGCATTCGCGTCTCCGAGCCCGTCGCGCTCGCAGCCCTTGTGATCGCCGATGACGAGTGGAGTGAGCCGACGCTCGACGCTACCATCGAAATTGGCGCGACCCGGACGTTCCGGCTTGAAGAGCCTATGCCTGTCTATGTGCTCTATCTGACGGCCGCGCCTGATCAGAATGGAATTGTACGTTATGCAGAGGACATCTATGAGAGGGATGCGGAGGTGTTGCGAGCCCTTGCGTATGAGGCGTCATGGCAGGCCGCCACGCGTCAGCAGACGGAGACCGAATGCGCCCTGGCCCATTGAGGCAAGAAGCATTGAGGCCAAGCCCGATCCGTGCTGAGGCGAAAAAAAGAGAGCTCGGTAAGGGAATTGTCTCCGTCTTTTGAGGATTCCTAAAGCTGGCGAATAGCCCTAAACGGCTTCAACCAAATCTTTTCAGCTTGACCCTTGCGCCACGCGCATCGGGGGCGTTGGGTTTTGAGCTCCTGTTTTCATAAAGTGAAGAATGGGTTATACGAGCATTTGAAATTGGGACGTGCGAGAGCCTGGGGCCTTCAGGCCCCTTTGCTAGTCTCCAAGGGATAGTTCCTGATCAGGGTCATATTGAACAAAGCGACGGTCATCCACTGGGCGCTTTATAAGGCTTGAAGGGATAGGCATGGGACTGGGAGGACGTATCTTCGGAACGGCGGCGATCCTTGGCGCTGGCGCCTTGGCTGCTGCCGTGGTGTTCGCGGCTCCCCATATTATCCCCCTCGCCCGCCCCGCGGCGCGAGAAGCCGTGCGGCGAGGGCTCAAGCTTTATGAACGCGCGCGTCACGCAGCGGCGGAGTTTGTGGAGGATCTGGAAGATCTGGTCGCGGAGGCTCAATCAGAGAATACGGACAAGCGCGCTCCAGACCCTCAAAAAAATGAGGCCAAGCAAGCCTGAACCGCCTATGGCGAGACTGCGTTCGGGGACTGGGTCCGATAGGGCCCTGGTCTTGGGGCTTGGCGGGGGGCCTAGCGTGATGGAAAAGCAGCTCGGTTGTTTGATCGTCTCTGTGACGCCTGCCAAAATCGAAAGAAATCGTCCCAATGAAGCATTTCAAACGGCTTTGGCGCCTGGCGCCTGTGCTGAAAGCGCCCGAGGGTCTGCGCCCTTGAGCAATCGCAGCGCGACCGGCAAGATAGAGAAGCAGTTAATGAGGGCTGCCTCCGCGAGGCGAGGCGGCGCGATGCTCAGCACCCGACGCAGTGGGGGAATCGCGTAGGGCGCGGCGAGAAGCGCGTAGGAGGCAGTCACGCCAAGTTCGATCGAGCGATCGAGAAGGTCGGTCGCTGGGCGGCCAGGCCGCAATCGCAGCGCGTGCGCGAGTTGATGCGACGCGATCGTCAAGAAGGTCAAGCCACGTGTTCGCGGGCCGTTGCCGTGTGTGGCCGCGCCGAGGGCGTGGGTGAGGATGGCCGGCGCAGCGATCCGCAAAGCGTCGATCGCAATGGCTCGGATCTCTGTGGCGCCGAAAACATCAACGCTTGCCGCGCGAGGGGGGCGTTCGAGAATATCGCGTGCGGGCCGCGCGGTGGCGAGGCCAAGCGCTGGGAATATGTCAGTCATGAGATTCAGCCAAAAGAGCTGGGCAGGCGTTTCCAGGGCAGCCGGCCCGTGCAGCCCCTCCGCCAGCAACAGCGCGACTTCGCTGCCGTTTGTGGCGAGCAGGAAATTGACCGCCCGACGCAAATTATCGTCCGCGGCCCGCCCTCTGGCCAGGGCGTTGACGAGGCTTCCCAGATTATCGTCAGCGATCACGATGTCAGCGACATCGCGCGCTACGTCAGCGCCGGAGCGACCCATGGCGATGCCGACATCGGCAGCCCGAAGAGCGGGACCGTCATTGACGCCGTCGCCGGTCATTGCGACGACGTGGCCAGCGGCCTGCAGCGCGCGGATGATGGCGAGCTTGTCGGACGGGCTGACGCGGGCGAAGACTTCAGCTCTGTCCACGGCCTTGGCGAGCGCGTCCTCATCCATGTCTCGCAAAGCGCTGGCGTCGACGACCTCAAGGGCCCCGTCATTGGCGAAGCCCAAATCTTCTGCCAGTTTTTGGGCGGTGCCCGCCTGATCGCCGGTGAGAATAAGGGTGCGCAGGCCTGCTTTTTGCAACGCTTTAACCATTGCTGCCGCGCCCGGACGCAAAGGGTCGGCAAGGCCGATCAGACCGAGCCATTCCAGGGCATTTTGCTCTTTTTCTCCAAGCGCCGCGCCGCGGCCGCGGGCAATCCCGAGCACCCGCAGGCCTTGCCTGGCGAGGGCTTCGTTCTGCGCCAGGATCTCGCTTCTAGCGCTGTCGTCGAGGGCGCGGAGCTTCACGCCGACGCGGGCGACGTTGCAGAGAGACAAGACCTGATGGGGTGCGCCCTTGACGGCGAGGAGCCTATCTTCTCCATCCTGATGTTCTGTCGCCATGTAAAGACGCTGGGGCGACCGCAAGAGCGCCCCGGTCCGGGGGTGATCCTCACGCAATTCTTTGACGCGGACGCCGACGGTCTCGGCGAAATGCAGCAGCGCAAGTTCCGTGCCTGTGCCTGCCGACGACCCCTCCGCGCCGCTGAGAGCGGCGTCGTTGCAGAGAGCGGCAACCTCGGCGATCAAACGCAGGCGCGTCGGCGGTTTGCCTGCGGCGGTGAGATCGTGGCGACCCTCTGGGGTCTGAACCACTGCGACCTGCATTTCGTTCTTCGTCAGGGTGCCGGTTTTGTCGAAACAGAGCACGTCGATAGTGGCCGCGGTCTCTGTGACATTCACGTTCCGCACATACGCGCCTTCGCGCGCCATGGCGCGAGCCGCTAGCGCCTTGGTGGATGCGGCGAGAGCGGGCAATCCTTCGGGGATTGCCGACACCGCGAGCGCGATGGCGCTCTTCGCCACAGTCGGCCAGGGCTCTCCTCGCAGCCGCAAGAGCAGCGCCAGAACCACCGAAGCGCTCAAGCAGGCGAGGGTGATCCGCAGGCCGAGACGATCGAGCGCGCGCTCCATGGGTGGGGTTGGCGGCGCCGCGTGCTCGAGCAGCTTGCGGGCACGACCAATCTCGGTGGCCGCGCCCGTGGCTGTGACGACCGCGACGCCGACGCCATTGGTGACGACGCCGCCGCGATGGACCATGGTCCGCCGGCCCGAGAGCGGCGCGGTTTCACGCACGGCAGCGTCGGCAGATTTCTCCACTGGGAAGCTTTCGCCCGTGAGGGAAGATTCGTCGATCAGGAGCGCGGCGGCGTTGATCAGTCGTCCATCCGCCGGCACCGCCGCCCCCGGCTTCAGCACAATCCAATCCCCTGGTGCGACCCGCGAGGTCGGCACGTGCGTTTCGAGGCCGTCCCGCAGCACGATGGCGTCGGGGTCGCTTTGGCGGGCCAGCCTACGGATCAAATGGGCGGTGCGGCTCTCCGTAGAAACCCCGATCCCCGCATTGAGCGCAATGACCCCGAGGGTCAGGACGGCTTCCAGGACGCCGCCAGTCGCCAGCGACAGCACAGCAGAGGCCCCCAGCAAGGCCACGGGCGCTGATTTGAGTTTATCGGCCAGCAAGCGCAGCGGCGAGGGAGGCGCGGGTTCGGCGAGCCTGTTTTCCCCGATGCGCGTCAGGCGTTCGTGCGCATCGATAGTGGACAATCCATTTTGACTGACAAAAGCCCGCTTGGCCGCCTCTGAGGGCATCGCGTGCCAAGGTTTGCTCAGAGCATCGGCCGGGGCGGCGGGCGCGGGCGAAGCCAGACCCCGCCGCCAGAGGTCGCGCGCGATCTGGGCGACGGCCTCTGGGGTCAGGGCCTCGTCATGCTCCACCAGCAGTGAGCCAGTCGCTTCATTTTCGCGCACATCGATCACGCCTGTTCGCGCGCTGATGCGACGCGCCAGGGCGACCAAAAGATCGCGGCGCCCGCGCAGCGGGGCTAGTCGCAGGCGTGTGCGCCCTGCGATAGCATGGTGGACGCGAACATGGGGCTCCAACCGATGGTCATAGGCGACGATGAGGTCGGCCCGTGCGCCACGATTGGTCATGGCTTGGTTGGCGAAGGTGTAGCGTCTTGCGGCGTGACGGTGAGCGCCGAGTCATGCCGCAGCTGGTCGGCGATTTTCTGCGCCTGCTTGGCGCCAGCCTGCAAGGCGCCAGCCGCCCCGGTCGCGCCTTTGGAGGCGGACTCCGCCAGGAAAACCAAAGCATGTCGCATGGCGACTCGGGCTTCATGGCCAAGTTCTTCAAGCTTGTCGTTAACGGCCTCTGAGCGGTTCGGCAGGTCGGCGCGGACCGCTTCAGCCATTTGGCTGGCATGGGCCTTGAATTTCTTTAGATGCTCGGCGGCTTCGTCGATATGAGCTTGCGCCTCGTTGCTAGCGCGCGCTGCGCCCGACGAGAGAGCCGCTTGCGCCTTTTCGATGCGTTCTTCCAAGGCGAGGAGGGTGGATTTTAAACCTTCGCAGAAATCAATGAAAGCTTGGCTCATAAAAGACTCCCTTTCAGAACGTATAGCAGCGCTTCCATGCGGCGCTTTGCGACAAATCAAAGCGGCTCCTCGTGCTGGGGATCGTAGGACCCAGCAGTCGGGGGCGCGCCCGTGGTCGCGCATGGACGATGCCGTGTGTTGAAAAAGGGCGCGCTGAGGGCGTCGTTTGCAGCGGGGAGGGGCATGGAGGCGGGGCCCTCCGGCGATGGACCGCACCCTGTGTCCTGTCCGCGAGCCCGCAGCGAGCGTTCCTCTTCTAGGGCTTCTGGGGAAGTTCGGTCTTCTTAGCCGACGAGGGCCCTGCGCCGAGATCCCCGGCGGGTCTGCGCAGTGGCGCATAGGCTTCGGGTTTCAATGTCTCATTCTCCAAGAGCAGGGCGACGCCCTCCTCGAGATCGGAACGCTTGGCGTTGAGGATGGAAGCGGCCCTGGCGTGGGCTTGCGCGATCGTGTCGCGCACCGCCACATCAATCTCTCTTTGCGTCTCTCCGGCGGCCGAGGCGTTGCTTTCCAAGCCGAGTTGCAAGGGATTTCGAGCCTGCGAGTAAATCCGTTCGCCGAGCGTTGGATTCATCCCGAAGCGGGTGGTCATGTCGAGCGCGATTTCGGTCGCGTGTTCAAGATCGTCGGCCGCGCCTGTGCTCACATCTCCAGCGTAGATCAGGTCTTCCGCGGCGCGTCCGCCTAACAGAACGGCGATTCGTTCCTCGAGTTCGGAGCGCGTGAGCAAAAAGCGCTCATCAGTCGGCCGCTGCATTGTAAAGCCCAGGGCGCCGAGGCCATGGGGAACGATCGAGACCTTCTGCACTGGATCAACGGTCGGCAGGTTCGCCGCTACGAGCGCGTGTCCCATTTCATGCACCGCCACCCTGCGACGTTCCTTGGCGCTGATGATGCGGCTTTTCTTTTCCAGTCCCGCAACGATACGCTCAAGCGCTGTTTCGAAATCAGCGAGCGTGACCGCTTCCCCGTCGCGTCGGGTAGCGGCGATGGCCGCTTCATTGACAAGATTGGCGAGGTCTGCGCCAGCGAAGCCTGTCGTCATGCAGGCGACGGCGTCGAGGTCCAGATCCTTGATAAGGCTGATCTTGCGTGCATGCACAAGAAGGATGGCGCGGCGCCCGGCGCGGTCGGGTCGGTCAACGAGCACCTGACGGTCGAAACGTCCAGGACGAAGCAGCGCCTTGTCAAGGATTTCGGGACGGTTGGTCGCTGCGAGGAGAATGACGCCTGCCTTGGTGTCGAAGCCGTCGATTTCGGCCAGCAGCTGATTGAGCGTCTGTTCCTTTTCGTCGAACCCGCCAACGGCTATGCCGCTCCGGCTGCGGCCGAGGGCGTCGAGCTCGTCGATGAAGATGATGCTCGGCGCCGCTTGTCTCGCCTGGTCGAAGAGATCGCGCACGCGAGCCGCGCCAACGCCCACGAACATTTCCACGAATTCCGACCCCGATATAGAGAAGAACGGCACCCCAGCCTCCCCGGCAACGGCGCGCGCCAGCAAGGTCTTGCCGGTGCCCGGCGGACCGACGAGCAACACGCCTTTGGGCGCGTGCGCGCCAAGGCGGCCAAAGCTTTTAGGATCCTTGAGAAAGCCGACGACTTCCTCAAGCTCGTGTTTGGCTTCATCGACGCCTGCGACATCGGCGAAGCTCACCTTGACGTCGGTCTCCACAAACAGTTTGGCGGGCGATTTACCCATGCTGAACGGGCCGCTCAGACCTTGGCCGATGCGGCGGAAGAGAAAGCTCCAGACCAAGTAGAAGATAAAGGCGGGCAGGACCCAGGACATGATTGCGTTGAAGGCGCCGCTTGGCCGGGCCCCGGTTACCGCAACGCCTTGGGCGGCGAGGCTCTCGGCTAGATCCGGATCGACCCGAACAGTCGTAAACCGCATTGGTTCATCGGCTTCAGGCGCGCGCAAGCGCCCCTCGATCAGATCAGGTCCAATCGAGACCGCGCCGACCTTGTTGTCCGCGACCCATTGCAGGAATTGGCTATAGGGAATGGTCTGAGTGGGATTGGCGAGAGCAAAGCCGATTTGGATCAACCAAAGGCCCAGCAAGGCGGCGACGATAAACCAGACCGTGAAGTCACGGCGCCGGTGTTTGACGTCCTCCTTGTGGTTTTGATTTTGGGGCGGATCTTGAGCCATCGACGCGACCGCCTTGCTGGTGAAACAATCTGTTTGATCCGCCACGTCATCGAGCCGGCTGATTTGAGCAGGCTCAAAGAGTCATCAGACCATCGGCTCCGCAATACCCCAAAACAGGATGGTTGAGGGGCGTGACAATTGATGGCGCCGGCAGCGGGCCCGGGCAGTGGAGCTTCTCGCGATCGAACAGGAAGAAGGCGCGCGAAGAAGGGCTGAGGACGATCGGGATCCGGATGGGTCATCGCCCTGGTATGCGCCGCATGGCGGCGTCCGGAAGAAAAAGGCGTCGTTTTTTGATTCTTCGCAACAGCTTGATCGCCGCCTCTGCGCGACATGGCGCCGGTGGAGCAATAGCTCAAGGGAGAGCGAAGATGGGTGATCGAAAACGGCCTCTTGCGGTCCTGGCGATCAGCGCAGCGCTGGCGTTAAGCGGCTGCATGTCAGCGCCGGCGCCGACAGGTCGGGATTGTTTTCTCAACCGGCAGATCAACGGCTACTCGGTGATCGACAACCACCACGTGCGCGTCAGTGTGGGGGCCAATCGGCATTATGTTCTGACAACCGATTGGAACGCGCATGACTTGGAATGGAGCGAGGGTATCGCCATTCGCTCATCCTCAGACTGGATTTGCGCCGGCTCCGGATTGGGCGTCGACCTTATCGGCGGCCAGCCTCGCCGGCGCTATCCAGTCTCCGCGATTGCGCCGGAAGCCCAAATGGAGCCGGGGGGGTGAAGAGTGGCGACGCGAACGGGCGGTCCGCGAAGGTCTGGTTTCGCCTTTGGTCCTGCAGTTCCGATCGCGCCTCATCGCGAAGATCTCCAGTCGGCTCCGAGAGACGTCCGCGTTCTTCGTATCAGGCCAAGTGTGCAGGCGAGAAGCACAGGTGACCGCCGATGGCTTTACCGCTTTTGCTCCTATCCCGATGCTTCGGTGACGCCTCCCGCTCAGTGCAGCTCATAGGAGCTATGCTCAAAAGTTGGTGACGGCGTTCAGGGTTGAAGTGGCGTATCGTGGTGTCGTCGAACGCCACTCTCCATCGAAGGAAGATACGCCGTGACGAAGGATAATGTACTGGCCCTGTCCCAGCCAGGGTCTTTCACCGATATGCTCACCGAGGTTTTGCGCAACGGCGCCCAGGCGCTTTTGGCGCGGGCGGTAGAAGCCGAAGCTGCTGATTTTCTGGCGAAATACGCCGAACTGAGGACCAAAGACGGCCGCAAGCGCGTGGTCCGTCACGGCTATCTCCCTGAGCGCTCGATCATGACAGGGATCGGCTCGGTAAAGGTGCGCCAGCCACGCGTGCGAGATCGGGACCCCGACGCTGGCGATACGGCCGTCAAATTCACGCCAGCGATCCTGCCGCGCTATGCCCGGCGTTCCAAAAGCTTGGAGGTGCTTTTGCCGATCCTCTATCTGAAGGGGGTGTCCACGGGAGACTTCGATGAAGCCCTGAGTGCGCTCCTGGGCAAAGATGCGCCGGGATTGTCGGCATCGACCATCGCCAGGCTCAAGGGTGTCTGGATGGGTGAGCACAAAGTCTGGAAAGAACGCGATCTCTCGGCGAAGCATTACGTCTATGTCTGGGCTGACGGCATCCATTTGCAGGCCCGTCTGGAAGACGACGCGCAATGCATCCTCGTGCTGATCGGCGCCACGCCAGAGGGGAAGAAGGAGCTGGTCGGCTTCACCGACGGCCTGCGGGAAAGCGCCGAGTCCTGGCGCGGGTTGTTGCTTGATCTACAAAAACGCGGCCTGCGACGCCCGCCGAAGCTGGCTGTCGGCGACGGCGCACTCGGCTTTTGGAAGGCGCTGGGCGAGGTCTGGCCAACCACCCTCGACCAAAGATGCTGGGTTCACAAAACCGCGAATGTGCTGAACAAGCTCCCCAAAAGCTTACACTCCAAGGCCAAACGCGAGTTGCACAGACATCTGGATGGCGCCGAGTAAAGCCGCCGCCATTGAGGCTCTCGATTGTTTCAGGAAGACCTATGGGATCAAGTATGAGAAGGCGACGGAATGCCTCATAAAGGACCGAGACGCGCTCTTGCAATTCTATGACTTCCCTGCCGAGCACTGGAAGCATCTGCGCACGACCAATCCTATCGAGAGCACCTTCGCAACCGTCCGCCATAGGACGATCCGCGCCAAGGGCTGTATGTCCAACGAGACTGCAATCGCGATGGTCTTCAAGCTCATCCAGGCCGCCCAGCGCTCCTGGCGGCGGCTGGATGGAACGGACTGCTTGCCAAAGGTGATCTCAGGGATAAAGTTCCGAGACGGTATCGAGGAACAAGCAGACCCGCTCAGCCCTCCTGCCGAAGCCGCCGCCGCTTGACCCAAAGCGACATCACCAAGATTCAGCCACGGCTCACATTATCCTTGGGACGCCACGCCCGACTTTAGGACGGCGGGCGTTCGTCGAAGCCTTCTTCGGCTTCCCTTGCAAGAATGTCGATGATGACTTCGGCTCTTGCGCTCATGGCGCGATGTTCGCGCGCGATCAGGTCGCCGTCTCCGCGATGCCAGAGCGCAGCATCGGCCAGATCGCGCAGTGTCGGCGAGGCGTCTAAGATCTCAACGATCAACGCGTCTTCTAGTTGGCCAAGCGTCTGGCGGACATCGTCAGCAACCGCGGGCCGCTCAGGGTCAAATTGGTCTTTGTCTTGCAGGGTCATGACCCTCACCTTTGTGCCGAGAGGATGGTCTCTGTTTCTAAAGAGCGAGGCCCGACGCGCCGTCGCAAAGCCGCCGCGTGCGAAAGCGTTGAAAAAGGCGAATTCCCACTCGTCACGATAAATCTAGTCGCAGCCCGCCATTGGCTTTTGATCACGCGCAAGCGCCTCGCTTGCGGGAAAGCAGATTTGACCCCGCGCGCAGCTTGCAGAGTCTGCGGGCCGTGCCTGGAAACGCCGGGTGTAGCTGAGTTTTTTGAAGGCGACCCCTTGCGCGTGGCGCGCTTGTGAAAGGCAGTCCTTCGGCGCTGGCCCCACTCAATCGGCGAAGCTCTCCAGGAAAGTTCGCCAGCGGCGCAGCAGATGCGTTCGTGGAAGAATTTCCTGGAGTGTGCGTGAGATCGATCAGACGGTTTCAGTCGTGTCGCGCCATGAGCGCTTGAGGGGAAGGACGCGCAGCCCTGAAGACGCGTCCGTCTAGGCCGAGAGGGCAGAAGTCCACCGCCGCGTCGCGTCGACAGAGGACCTTGCGCTGTCGCAAGCCCGACCCCAGCGCTCCTTGATAGTGTTTCGCCCGTTATGAAGAAAGACATTCGGGGGATCGGCGGCGGAGCGATGCCCAAACACTCTGAAAGAGCGGAATTGGCGCGAGCCGGAGGGCGAAGCGCGGCGAGGCTGCGCGCGTTGGATCGCTGCGCCGAGGTCTCGCGATGAGTCGGTCGCGCTCGCCGCGAACAATGGGGATAAAGGCGCGGAAGCGGTCCTTGACGCGTGCGACGTTGGGCGACGCGGAGGAGCAGGAGTGGTGACAGCTGTGGCGCAGACTCGCCTTCCCTTCCTCGATCGTCCGATTGGCGTGATCACTATCGGGACCGCCGCTCCACGGGATGAGACGCGGGCGGGGGGCGCACGCAAGCCCACCTTGACGATCCCTTGACACGGCGCGCGTCCGCCTCCGCTTTAGAGGGCGTGATCACACTGAAGGTTGAACGCATCGACGCGTTGTTCGACGCCTTTGATCCGTTTCCTCTCCCCACGCGGGATCTCTCCCATGGCGCGGAGGAGTTCATCGTCGGCTGGGCGAGGGATTTGGCGCGCGAAGCTCCCCTGCGCATTGTGATCCAAGCGCTGAACACCGAAAGCGGCGACGCCGCCGCCATCAGCGCAGCATTCGCAAACCATTTTGCCTATCGCATGCGCAGCGTGGACGGGGATCTTCGGGAGCTTTTTCGATTTGCGCGGCTGTCGCTGGCGATCGGCGTCGGCGTCCTGACAGGCTGCGTCATCGCGGCAAGGGCGGCGACGATGATGGCGGGCGACGCCAATCTCGGTCGCATTCTCGGCGAGGGGCTTCTTATTCTTGGCTGGGTCGCGAATTGGCGTCCGATCGAATTGATGCTGTACGATTGGTGGCCGTTGCGTCGGCGGCGTGATCTTTTCAGGCGATTGGTCGCCGCACGGGTGGAAGTGCGAAGCGCTGCAGATACGAAATTATTTGCGGATTTGAGCAATCTCAAGTCCGAGCAGCGCTAATCGGCCATGCTCTTCCTCGCCGAACGGCGCCGCGTGATTGCTTGAAGGCTGTACCTGCCCCCAACTCTCCTGCCCGGCCCTTGCAAGCGCGGCGCCGTTTCGGTTGGAGAGGAGTGCGTAACATGATGTCGGCTGATGAAGTCGTAAAGCTCGGCGAGCGATGGCGGGCTCTGGGTTTGCCCCTTTGCCAGGGAGACGTGAATGCCGCCTCGCTCTTCGCCCATCACATGCTGTTGCGCGCCCAGGCTAGAGGCGGAGACAAATTACGGACCTTATCGCCACCCTCTGACAAACCAGGGCCAAAACTGGTCGCTGTGCGGGGTGCCAAGCAGGGCTCCATCCACGAATGGGGAACAGGGGTCTAATGGGCGCGGACGGCGAGGTCGTGATCGGCGAGCGTCTGGCGTTTAGCATGCTCAACGGCCCGTGGGACCCCCAGGGGGTCGTGGTGTTTGCGAATGGAAGCGATTCAAACCGCCATAGTCCGCGCAACCCTTTCGCCGCCGCGCGTATACACCTGAGCGGTTTCTCGACGCTTTTGTTTGATCTTTTGAGCAAGACCGAGGCCGCAGACCGAGGCCATGTATTCGACATAGCGCTTCTGGGTCAGCGGGTCTGCGAGGCGATCGATTGGCTCGATGGACTTTGAGGTGCTTGCTCTCAATCGGCGCGCCATGGAAGCGATGCGCTGCGTCAAGACGCTGACAGTCGTTCCTGGCGCCGGCCACTTGTTCGAGGAAGAGGGGACGTTGCAGGACGCGCTTGCGGCGTCCTGCGACTGGTTCCGCATCCATTTGGGAGATGCTCATGATTGAACTGCCCTTTACCAACCGCCAGTTGGCGGGCCGGCTGCTGGCGGATAAAGTGGCTGAGCATGGGTTCCAGGATCCGGTTGTCTATGCGTTGCCTCGCGGCGGCGCGCCCGTGGCGATCGAAATAGCGGAAAAGCTCGGCGCTCCGCTCGACCTCTTGTTGGTCCGCAAGATCGGGGCCCCGGGTCAAGAAGAGCTGGCGGCGGGTTCGATCGTCGATGGCGAGCGGCCAGATGTGATCGTCAACAACGCCATCGTGAAGGCGCTTGGGATCAGCGACAGCCAGTTCCAGACGGCGGCGGCGCGGGCCCTCGAGGATATCGAACGGCGTCGCGCGCTCTATTTGGAGGGTGCGCCGCCGGTTACAGCGAAGGGGGCTGCCGCTATTCTGGTTGATGACGGCATCGCCACAGGCGCCAGCATGCGCGCAGCGATCGCAGCCGTGCGCCGGCGCGAGCCTCGGCAGGTCGTGGTGGCTGTACCAATCGCGCCGCGCCAGGCCTCCGTTGAATTTGCAAATCTGGCGGATGCGTTCATCTGTCTGGCTACGCCGTCAGACTTCAAAGCCGTCGGCTCCTATTATCGCGATTTCCAACAATTATCCGACAGCGACGTCATCGCGCTGATGCGGCGCGCCCGCACAGCCCACCCCGCCATTCCGGGCTGAGGCGGAGGGTTCTTGCAGGTCGCACGGTCACGTCCACCTGAGTGGTGTAAATTGGGGCGGCCGGCGGTGTAACCGGCTCAGGCCGCGCGCGGTGTAAGTATCGGCGCGGCGGCGGGCGGCGCAAGGGTGTATTTGTCGGTGTCTTCGCCGGCGCTGATCTCGGCGAGCGCTTCGATAGACAAATAGCGATGCTGGAGCTGCCACTCGTCATTGGCTTCCATCAAGACGGCGCCGACGAGGCGCACGATCGATGCCTCGTTTGGAAAGATCCCGACCACATCGGCGCGCCGTTTCACTTCCTTGTTGAGCCGTTCCAAACCGTTGGTGGAGTGGAGCTTGGCGCGGTGGGCGGCGGGGAAGTCCATATAGGCCAGCACATCGTTTTCAGCCTCATCCATGGCCTCCGCCAGCTTGGGATGGGTCTCGCGCGCGGCATCGGCGACGGCGCGCCAGGCGGCGTGAGCCTTCTCCGCGTTGGGCGCGGTGAAGGCTTCGCGCAGCAATGCTGCGAGGCGCGATTGCTGCGCTTTCGGCACGCGGGCAAGCAGATTTCGCGTGGTGTGGACGCGGCAGCGCTGCCAGGTCGAGCCGTTCAGCACCTTCTGAATCGCGGCTTTGAGGCCTTCATGGGCATCAGAAACGACGAGCTTCACGCCCTTCAAGCCGCGCTTCACAAGGCTGCGAAGGAAGTCTGTCCAGAAGACGCTCGCCTCACTGTCGCCGATGGAAAGGCCGATGATTTCGCGCTTGCCATCGGTGTTTGCGGCCACAGCGATTATAGCGGCGACCGAGACAATTCGGCCGCCCTGGCGCTGTCTCAGATAGGTCGCGTCCAGCCACAAATAGGGCCATTCGCCTTCAAGCGGGCGGTCAAGAAATGATCCGACGCGCTCATCGATTTCCTTGCACAGTTTGGACACTTGGCTTTTTGAAATGCCGCTCATGCCCATCGCCTGCACGAGCTCTTCGACGCGCCGCGTGGACACGCCATTGATCCATGCCTCCTGGATCACCGCCGTCAGCGCTTTCTCCATCAACCGGCGCGGCTCCAGAATGAAGCTGGGATAATAGCTTGGCCCGGAACGAAATTTCGGGATCTTTAGGTCGAGCGCGCCGACCCGGGTTTCGAGCACACGGTCGCGGTAGCCATTGCGATAGGTGGCGCGCTCGGGCGAGCGCTCGTGACGCGCCGCGCCGGCGGCGTTGTCGGCGTCAAAGTCCATCAGCCGGTTGAGCGTGGTCTCGGCCAGCACGCGCAAGAAGTCGCCGTCCTCGCTCATCTGGATAGCGGCGAGCAATTGCTGCAAGTTGTCGTTGGTCATCGGATTCGATCCTCGGTTTGAGTTGCGTGTCGCAACACAACCCTTGCCGGGATTCTCCGATGACCACCCCCGCGCCCTGGGCGCGCGCAGACTCTTGCGGTCCGCGCACCCAGGGCGCTCCATCAGGAATTTACACCATCCGAATGGACGCAACCACGTCGCACCGATGCAGCGCGCCTCTCAGAGAGCGGGGGTGACGCGCCGTGGCGGTTTGGTCAGAACTGCGTGTTCCACGTGATGGCGGGCAGTAATTTCAGATGATGGCGGGCGTCCGTTTCGCGCGATGACGGGCAGTGATTTCACGCGATCGCGGGCAGGTCTGGTCGGCAGAGAGAGGATAGAGCTGCGCTCCTTGAAGAGAGGGGGGGGGCAGGATGCCGACGGGACGACTGAACATGCGGCGGATACGCGATGTTTTACGATTGAAGTTTGGCCAGGGCCTGAGCGAGCGGCAGGTTGCCGCCTCGCTGGGGCTGAGCAAAACGAGCGTGGGGACTTATCTGCACCGGGCGCGGCAGGCGGGTCTGACCTAGCCTTTGCCAAAGGGTCTCGATGATGACGGTCTGGAGCTTTTGCTGTTTCCCGCAGCGCCAACCGTGCCCGACCCCGAGCGGCCGGTTCCGGATTGGATCAGCATCGACCGAAAGCTGCGCCGTCCCGGGGTGACCCGGATGCTACTGTGGGAAGAATACCGTGCGGCTCATCCGTCAGGCTTTGGCTACACATGGTTCTGCACCCATTTCGACGCCTGGAAGGGGCGGGTTCGCCCGACGATGCGGCAGACGCATGTTAGCGGCGAGAAGGTCTTCGTCGACTTCGCTGGCGACACGATCGACGTGATCGATCCGGAAAGCGGTGAAGTGCAGCCCATGAAGCTGTTCGTCGCAGCAATGGGCGCATCGAACTACACCTATGCCGAAGCCGTCGCCTCGGAAGGCCTCGAAGATTGGATCGGCGCGCATGTGCGGCTGTTCGCCTTCATTGGTGGCGTGCCCAAGGTGGTCGTGCCCGACAATCTGAAGTCGGCTGTGCTGAAGGCGGACCGCCATGACCCCGGGCTGAACCGGACCTATGCCGAGATGGTGGAGTATTATGGCACGGCGGTCCTGCCTACCCGGCCCCGCAAGCCCCGCGACAAGGCAAAAGTCGAGGTTGCCGTGCAGGTGGCGCAACGCTGGATCCTGGCACGGCTGCGGAATCGGCGCTTCTTCTCTCTGGCGGAGTTGAATGCCGCGATCCGGCAGTTGCACGATGAGTTGAACATGCGGATCATGCGCGGCTACGGCGCCAGCCGGGCCGATCTCTTCGCGACCCATGGATCGCCCGCATCTTCAGCCGTTACCCAGCCTGGCCTATACCTTTGCCCGCTGGAAACGCGCACGGGTGGCACGGGACTATCACGTCGAGGTGGACGGCTCCTGGTATTCCGTGCCCTTCGGCCTGATCCGGGAAGAGGTGGATGTCAGCATCAGTGGCGACATCGTGGAGATCTTCCATAAAGGTCAGAGGATTGCGAGCCACCTCCGCTGCCCGGGGCGCCGCAGCCATGTGACGCTGCCCGATCACATGCCCTCGGCCCATCGGCGGCATGCCGAATGGACCCCGACCCGGATGCTGGCGTAGGCCGCCAGACTGGGGCCTTCGGTCACCGCCTTTTGCGAGGCCGTCATGGCCGATCGCCCCCATCCCGAGCAAGGCTTCCGAACCTGCCTCGGGGTGCTGGCCCTGGCCAAAAGCTACGACGCCACGCGCCTGGATGCCGCCTGTCGGCGCGGCCTGACCATCCAGGCCCGATCTGTCGCCTCGATCCGATCGATCCTGAAGAACAGGCTCGACCGGGCCTTCCTTGAGGAGCGACCCGAAGACCGCCCCCTGCACCACGCCAATATCCGTGGGCAGGGCTATTACCACTGAGCAGGAGAAGACTGATGTTGACCCACCCCACTTCCGAGCGCCTCACCGCGCTCGGCCTAGCCGGAATGGCCCGCGCACTGGACGAGCAGCGCCGCGCCGGCCCCACCTTCGAGGCACTCCGCTTTGAGGAGCGCCTCGGCCTCTTAGTCGATCGCGAGGCCGCCGAGCGCGACACCAAGCGCCTGACCGCCTGCCTGAAGTTCGCGGCCCTCCGGCAGACCGCCAGCGTCGAGGATCTCGACCTGCGCACTCCGCGTGGCCTCGACCGCGCCGTCATGGCGCATCTGATCGACGGGGGCTGGATCGACCGGCATGAGAACCTGCTGATCACCGGCCAGACTGGCCTCGGCAAAAGCTGGATCGCCTGCGCCCTCGGTCACAAAGCCTGCCGTGACGGGCGCAGCGTCGTCTACCACCGCGTCCCGCGCCTCTTCGAAGCCCTCGCCCTGGCCAGGGGTGACGGACGTCACGCCCGCATGCTCAAGGCCATCGCCAAACTGGACCTTCTGATCCTGGATGACTGGGGTCTGGCCATCCTCGCCCCATCAGAGCGACGCGATCTGCTGGAAATCCTCGAAGATCGCCATGGCCGCGGCTCTACCATCGTCACCAGCCAACTTCCGGTCGAGCACTGGCATGAGGCCATCGGCGATCCCACCCTGGCTGACGCCATCCTGGACCGCCTCGTCCACAACGCCCATCGCCTTCAGCTCTCAGGCGAAAGCATGCGCCGCAAAGCCACGAAATCCCTTGACCTCGGCCCGCAGGCCTGACTCCATGAAGCCGTCGATCAGCCTGCCCGCGAGCGCGAAATGGCTGCCCGCGATGCCGTGAAACAAGCGCCCGCGATCGCGCGAAATCACTGCCCCAATCTCGCGAAATCCGCAGTCAGAACCGTATGCCGCGGGTGAAAGCACCGTCTACGGAAACATTTTGTCCGCTCACCCAGCTTGCTGCAGGAGAGGCCAGGAAGGCCGCCACCTTCGCCACTTCTTGGGCCGTGCCCAAACGCTTCTGGGGGTGCGCTTCGATATCCCTCTCATAATACGGGCGCATATTGTCCTTGACCCAGGCCCATACGCCCTGTTCCACCCAGATCGGTCCAGGAGAAACGGTGTTGGCCCGCACGCCATGGGCGCCCTCGCGGATGGCGAGCTCCCCCATGTAGCGGATTAGAGCCGCCTTCACCGCGCCATAGGCGGGGGAGCCTGGAAAGTCATGATGTTCGATCGCGGTGATGGTGGCGATTTGGACGATCGCCCCTTTTGACTGCCGCAGGTGTGGAAGCGCCGCCTCGATGAGGGCTGCTGCGCCGACAATGTCAGTGTCGACGGCCTGACGCCACCCCTCAAGCCCGAGCGGCACGCCGCCGCCCGCAGACACGTTGGAAATCACAATGTCTAGTCCGCCCCAGGCGCTGGCGACGTGGTGGACCCAAGCCTGCACCGCCGCGTGATCAGCGCTGTCGACCTGATCGGTGCGAACCACGCCGAGAGCGGCCAGCGCCTGCGCCGCGGCGCCAAGGCCTTTGCCGCCCCGGGCCGAGATCGCCACTTGCGCGCCCTCTTGCAAAAGCGTCTCCGCAATGGCGCGTCCAATGCCGCGAGACCCGCCAGTGACCAAGGCGCGTTTCCCCGCCAAACCAAGATCCATCTTGCGCTCCTTCATGCCGGGGTTTCGGGCCCTATCATGCCCTCTGCTTGGAGACTCAATATCCGAAACCGGGATCGATGACACTGGGGGGCGATGCAGGCGCCGCCGATATCGGCGCTCTATAACAAAAGGCATGAGACCGCCCCTTGGGGCGCACGCTCCGCCGATAGCCCGGATCAGGTTGGGCTTGAGGCGAATGGCGGTGCGGCGAGGCGCCGGCGCGGGGGAAGAGGTCGGAGCGCCGGGACCGGTGGGAGAGGGCAGGCGCTTCATGTCTGCGCAAGGCGGTCCCGTGCAACGGAGCCCATCGGCTCTGGCGGGGGTGTGTCGGCGCAGCAGGAAATGATGACTGGGTCGTTCTTGGCCGTCGCGCGCCTGGGCGCGCCGGACCGTCGCGCGGAGAAAGGCCTGCAGACAAAGCCTTCGAAGAGGCGCGCTGGATGCTTGAGGCGCGCTATGAAAGGTCTTGAGGCCAGCCGGATAGGCCTTCATCTCGGCGACTTCGCCGAACGGCTCGGCGCTCTAGGTGACGCACAAATCTGGCCGCCCGGGGCGTTTTGATGTCGGCGCGACGAAGCGTCGCGCGCCTCGCACGTCATCCTGGAGGGCCATGTCGCTTTTGACAACGGCGGCTTTGGGCCGGGGGCGCATGTGGGAGAGATCGGCTTCTTGTTGGGCGTGCCGCGTATCGCCGATATCGTCGCCGAGACGCCTGTTAAGACTTGGACGATTGAGTTTGACTCCCTCAGCCGCGACGCGGCGGCAGGGGCCGTGCTTGTTTGCGCGCTTGCCCTAGGGAAGCTCTGATTTAGGCACAAAGTCCGCGCTATAATTGGTCTTTTCGTGCATCCTTGGCCGATGGGGTCGTTTTTTCCTCCGGTCGCCCCTTAATTCGAGGGGGGAACCGCATTTTTGGGCAGACTCCGCCCCTGATCAAGCCGCCGCAAGTCGGCGAC
>JAGWZH010000169.1 GCA_018971945.1 Alphaproteobacteria bacterium
CGCGACCGCCAACTAGTATTACAGCCTGGCGCATGAACCTGTCTGTCCCTAGAGGACATGTCGCGAAACAGCATTCGAAATCAAGTCGAGCCAGTCATTGAAGCGCTCCGTATGGGCGCTTGGCTAGGCATTCGCAAACACCGCCTCGCGCACCGCCGCACACACCCGATCCTGATCAGCCGCGCTCAGGTACGGATGCATCGGCAGCGCCATCACGACGCCCGCCTTCGCCTCCGTCACCGGCAGCCCGCCGGGACCAACCGGAAACCGGGCATAGGCCGCCTGCTGATGGATCGGGATCGGATAGTAGACGGCCGTCGGAATGTTGCGGGCTTTCAAATGCGCGATCACGGCATCGCGCTTGTCGGTCTCGACCACGTACTGCGCCCATGTCGAAACACCGTCGTCGATCACACGCGGCGTCGCGACCGCGCCGGCCAGACCGTCGGCATAGCGCGCCGCGACGCGATTGCGGGCCTCGATCTCATCTGGAAAAATCGCGAGCTTCTCGAGCAGAACGGCGGCTTGGATCGTATCGAGCCGGCTGTTCATGCCGATGCGCATGTTCAGATACTTCGGATCGTGCGTGAATCCGGCGGCCTCGACGTCGCGCTTCGTGGCCTGGCCATGAACGCGCAGGCTCACCATCACGTCCATCAGGACGTCGTCGTCGGTCAACACCGCGCCGCCGTCGCCGTAGCAGCCGAGCGGTTTGGCTGGGAAAAAGCTCGTCGTCGTGACGTCGGCCCATTTCGTCGGGTGCTCGCCGCCCAGCGTGCAGCCGAAGCCTTGCGCGCTGTCGGCGATCAGCTTCAGGCCGTGCTTCTTCGCAATCGCCGCGATCGCGGGATAGTCGGCCGGCTGACCGAACAGGTCCACCGCGATGATCACTTTCGGCTTGAGCTTGCCGGCCTTGATCGTCGCCTCGATCGTGGCCTCGAGATGCGCCGGATCGAGATTGTACGTGACCGGATCGATATCCACGAAAACGGGCGTCGCGCCGAGCCACGGAACCACTTCCGCCGTCGCGGCGAACGTGAAGCTGGGGCAGAAGACCGCATCGCCCGGCCGGATGTCCCAGGCCATCAGCGGCAACACGAGCGCCTCGGTGCCGTTGGCGCACGAAAGGCAATGCTTCGACCGCGCAAACGCGGCCAGTTTGCCTTCGAGCTCCGCCACCTGCGGCCCCATGATGAAGGCGGCGCTTTCGACGACGTTCAGGATCGCCTCATCCATGCGCGCGCCGATGCGACGCCGCTGGGCCTTGAGATCGATGAACGCGATGGGGGCGTCGGACATTCCAATAATCCTTGAAAGCGGCGCGCTCTATGCCCCACCCGGCGGGCCGCTGCATCTCAACAAGTCTTACCGCTCGTTGCGGGGGCGCGTCTCTCGCCCGAGCCGCGGTCGCAGCCTACTCGACGCTCAGGCCTGACGCCTTCCAGTCTTTCAGGAACGCCTCGAGCCCCAAATCCGTCAGCGGGTGCTTGTACAGGGCCCGGAACACGGCGGGGGGCAGGGTGGCGCAGTCGGCGCCCGCCAGGGCGGCGTCCCGCACGTGCGGCGGCGTCCGCAGGGAGGCCGCCAGGATCTGCGTTTCGAAGCCGTAGTTGTCGTAGATCGCGCGAATTTCGCGCACGAGTTCCATGCCGTCATGGCCGCCGTCGTCGAGCCGGCCGACGAAGGGGGAGATGTACGTCGCGCCGGCCTTGGCCGCGAGCAGGGCCTGCACCGCGGAAAAACATAGCGTCACGTTCACTTTGGCCCCGTCCGCGCTTAAAATTTTTGTGGCCTTCAGCCCCTCAGGCGTCAGCGGCAGTTTCACCACCACGTTCGGCGCCACCGCGCGCAACAGATTGCCCTCCCGGACCATGCCGGCGGCGTCCGTCGCCACCGCTTCGGCGCTGATCGGCCCGGGGATCAAGGCGCAAATCTCGGCCAGCACGGGCCGAAAGGGCTTGCCGGCCTTGGCGACCAGCGTCGGGTTCGTCGTCACGCCATCGATGAGACCCGTGTCGACCAGGGCTTTCAGCTCGGCGACGTCGGCGGTGTCGAGGAAGATTTGCATGGGAGCCTCGTAGGAGCGGAGCGGGGGGGGGCGATCGCGGGGCGTCCCGTAGCGTCGCTGCAAGGTCGGGTCAACGCACGGTCGGCGAAGGGGGGGGGCGTCAGGTGACCTTCAGGCTTGAAACGTCCAAGCGGGCAGCGCCTACGGGGGTCGGCACTTCAACGCGAAGCAGTGGCGCGAAACCCGAGCCCCCTGGTTCGGCGAACCACGCCTCGCCCATCGGAATCTTTGCTCGATCTGCCGCACTCAGCGCCTTTCCGCCGGCAATGGGGTCGTACTTCACCATGCAAATCATGGCTTTGCCGTCATAGCCGCCGCCCCTGTAGACTCCTGCTCCCCCTGGGCTCAGCGTGATCGCGTAGTGCTCTTTCCCGTCGAAGGCGAGAAGACGTCCAGCGCAGGTCTTTGTAACGCCGAGCGCGACGCTCATGCCGAACAAGACAGTCAGAGGATCGTTGGAGACCGCTTTTTGCGCTGCGCTCGTGGGCGGGACGCCCAAATCACTCCAGGTCGGTTGCGCCGTAACGGTAACCCCGGACATCGCCTTCTGCATCAGCACGGTCCGGCTCTTCGCTTTTCCGCCGGGCTTGGCGTAGGTGTGGGAGAGGGAATAGGAAGAAAACGATACCAGAGGCCCGGCAAGGCTGCCGTTCGCACGTGCCGACAGCTTGGTTTCGTCAAACAATGCCGCGAGGCCTGCAGTTTCGACCGACGCCGACGCAGAGTAGGCCGTAGGAGAGGTCTGACCGGTGAGTGTTACTTTGCCGAGGGTGACGACGTTGAGGATGCTGGCGTCGTATGTGGCTTGTATCGTCGCTGCGGCCGCGGGAAAAGCCAATGCGATGACCGCCAAACCGAAAGTGGCAATTGCCGCCGATGCATGCCGTAACCGCAATCGCGTCATTAGAGCGTCCCCGTTCATTACAGCCTTTCGACGACCTTCAGCGAGTTGGCGATTGCACGCAACCGGTTGCAGGCGGCAGGGAAGGCGTCTAGCGCATTGATGTCTCTCAACGTGCTCCCACCGATGCGTGCGCTTGGCAGGACCGGAATTGCCGTTCCAACGCTTGGTTTCGGCGTGTCGGGCCCGCATGGCGGCATCGCGCCGCCGCGCGCGACGGAGCGCTTGATCCTCGATTGCCTCGAGGCGGGGTTTGGACTTTTTGACACGGCTCCGTTCTACGGTGATGCGGAGACGCGACTTGGCTCAGCCCTGCGTAGGTGGCGTGGCGCGCCGCCATTTGTCGTAACGAAAGTTGGGACGATCAGGCGAGGCGCCAGTCTTCGTAAATGTTTTGACATTCCCGCGATCTACGCAAGCGTCGAGATCAGCCGTGCGAAAACGGGCATCGATCGCCTTGGCGCGCTGCTTTTGCACGGACCGCCTCCCGAGGCCGCGGAGAACCCAGCATTGCGAGACGGACTGTTAGCGCTGAAAGAGAAGGGTCATGTCGCCGCGGTTGGCGTTTGCGGTCGAGGAGCAGAGATTGTCGCCTTTGCATCCAGTCAGTGGATTGACGTCATTCAAGCGCCACTCGCCGCTTCGTCGCTAGCCGCCGAAAAGGAGATCGGCTTCCTTGCGATTCAGACCATGCGTGCGCAGGCAGGGACGCTACGCCCGCCGACGCGGATTGAAGATCTCTGGTATTTGGCCCGCGCCGTCAGAGACCGGGCGGCGGCCGGATTGGCACCAGCTAGAGCGCCATCCGCTGCCGTCCCGGTTGAGGGATTGCGCGCCGCGTTGACCACCAAGGGAGTTACTGCAGTCATCGCGACCACGGTTCGGCGTCACCACCTTGCGCAAAACATAAAAATAGCGCGAGAGATCAGCGAATGATGTCCGGTGATGCCCCCCAAGCTGACGCTCCCGTTCCGTCGAAGGAGGGGAACACTATGCCGGGAGTGGAGCGCGCGTCACTAAGAGCTCATCAGATAGGCGATGCGCCGTCAGCGAGCGATCCCATCGCCGCAATCGTCGTCACTTACCGCACCGGCCCGATCTTGAAGGCCTGCCTAGAGCGCCTCGCAGTCGCATGCGGCATCGCCGAAATCATCATCGTCGACAATGGAAACCCGGCCGAAGACGAAGCCTGGATTGACGAATTCGCCCGTCGAACGTCTGGCGTGCAGGTTCTGCGGGGGGCGGGTAATGTCGGGTTTGGAGCAGCTTGCAATCGTGGCGCCGAATGCGCGCGCAATCCATGGCTGTTGTTTGTCAATCCGGATTTGCTGATCGAGCATGAGGCCCCCTCGCTCCTACGCGCTTTCGCTGCCGAGCGCGGA
>JAGWZH010000170.1 GCA_018971945.1 Alphaproteobacteria bacterium
GAACCAGGATTGTCCCGGGCGAGGCGCTCAGCAACCCCCAAGGACTGCTCATAGCGGGCCTTGGCCCCGGCGAGGTCGCCGCCATCGCGCAGAACGTCGCCGAGCCTGTCATAGGTGATCGACAGATCGCGCTGGGCTTGAGCCGAACCAGGATTGTCCCGGGCGAGGCGCTCAGCAACCCCCAAGGACTGCTCATAGCGGGCCTTGGCCCCGGCGAGGTCGCCCCCCTCGCGCAGAATGGTGCCCTGGGTATTGGCCGCGACGCTGCGCTCCCGGTCGTCCTGGGCCGCCCGCTCGCAGGCCAGGGCCGCCTCGCGGGCGCCATTGAGGTCGCCGGACTCCTGGCGGAGCCAGGCGAGTTCCACACAGGTCCAGAAATCTTCCGGTTGAAGCTTGAAGGCCTCCTCATAGGCGGCCCGCGCCTTCGCCGTATCCACGCCCAAGACCAAAGCTCCAATCCTGCGCCATTTCTCCGCACGGCCCGGCGCTCACCCACGCAGTGAAGGCACGGGTAAAGAAGCTGGCGCGTCTGGACCTCGCGACCGAGGAGAGGGCCGTGCCTCAGCGCCAAGGTCCTCGCCTTCCTCTCAGACAGGCAAGACCAGCTCAGGGCGATGGCGCCGCAACTCAATGTGAGCCCGCGGCTGATGGTGGAGCGGACCGCCCAGCGGCAGGGAGAGCTGGAGATGGGCGTCCGGCGGCTGGCGCGCGGCGTGGAGCGATAGAGAAACCTCGCCAAGCTCGCCCCTCGCCGTGCACAATGAAAGGCTCACTTTGATATGGCCCGACCCGCTCGTCACGTTAATGGCTCCCTTTAATAAGGTCGTCGTTGCGGGCCATGGTAAAACCAGCCGACAACCGGGAAGGAAGAGCGGGGCGCTATGTACGCCAGCCGCAGGGCTACCGCGCATTCATACCGGCGCCTCTGTGACCCATGATTGGGGCGCTGCGAAAAAGCTCTAAGTCTAAGCGAAGGTTCGCCTCAAAAAGTCGTCGAACATGGGTACGGTGAAAGCGATATCGCCGTGCGCAGGGCTATAGATCATGCCCTTGTTGATGATGGAGGCGCGGCGGGGGCCAAGCGATTGCACACTTTCGCCCAAGGCGTCAGCCACGTCGGCAGAGCGATAGGGGCCTGGACCCAAGCGCGCCATGGCGACGACGTAGTCGCGTTCTTTTGGCGTCAGTCGATCCAGGCGCACGCGAAAAAAGCCCGCGTCGAGGCGTTTCAAAGCGTTGCTCGACGCGGTGACGATGTCACCCTCCGCGATGGGGGAAGCCGCGGCCGCGTTCCAAGCCTGATAGCCCCACTCTTGAAGGAAATAGGGATAGCCATGGGTCGCGCGAATGATGCTGGCGAGCGCGCTGTCTTGGATACTCTCACCTTCCTCTTCGATGGGCTGGCGAATGGCCGCGCCTGCGGCCGCGTCGTCAAGGGCGCCAATGGGCGGAAAATTAAAGAGCCGCTCGGCGTAGGACTTCGCATCGCCGCTCAAGGCGGCGATCTGGGGCAGGCCTGCGCCAAAGAAGAGGATCGGCAGGCCTGTTTGGTTGGAACGATGAATAGCGACGATCAGGGCCGCCAATTCCGGCTCGTCGAGGTATTGAAGTTCGTCGATGAACAGGCTCCAGCCTCGCTGCGCCGCTTGTGCGGCCTTTCCTAAGGCTTGGAACAGATCGACCAGGTCAAACTCCAGGTTTCCGCTGTCCGCCACGCCGGGCTCGGGATCAACCGAGATCGCTACGTCGCCGATCTTGATCTTGAACGCGCTGGCGAAGCCCCGCAGAGCGCGCATACCAGCGTGCGCCGTCGCCTTCGCGGCCTCAATACTTGAAATCTTGCGGAGGGCTTGGTGGAGCTTTGGGTAAAGCTGGTCTGCGAGGCGCCCCGCTTCCGGCGCCTCAATAAACGACGTGATATGGCCATGCTTCTGGGCAAGGGTCTCGATGGCGTTCAGCAATACGGTCTTTCCGGTCCCGCGAAGGCCCAAAAGGATCTGCGACCGGTCGTGGCGGCCGGTGATGACCCGTTGGAGGGCAATCTCTGCCTCTCTGAGGATCTCATCCCGCCCCGCGAGTTCGGGAGGCTTGGAGCCAGCGCCTGGGGCGAAGGGGTTGCGAACCGCGTCCATGTCGAGAGTATAGGGAGTTTATGGATGTATAGCAATGGGCCGCTATACGACGATAACAACTTTATACAAGAAGGCAGCACGCTCTGGCGTCCCATCGGCGGGCGCGCCGCATCAACGTCGCTGACCTCCCTTGAAAAGATCTTCGGATAACTCGACTCATTCGGCGGGCAGTGGATGCGGTGGTGTTTATTCGGCGGACCGTACAGGGTCGGAAGGTGGAAGAAATTGTTGCCCGGCAGCGCGCGCCCTGATATGTTGCAACGTAGAACATGAGAAGAGCCCATGCGTGAAATGTCAGTCCGGGAGGCCAATCAGAACTTCTCCCAGGTGATCGCCGCGGCCGAACGCGGCGAGACCATCGTCATTACCAAAAACGGCGTACCCGTCGCCAAGGTCGCGCCCCAGGCCGCTGACCGAGCTGAGGACGCCGATTGGCGCGCAGCGCACGAGGCGCTTGTGAAAAGCCTCGCGAAGAAACCTGAAACCGGATTTCGGCTGGGCAAGATCACCGAAGACGACAAGTACGGCGACGATGCATGACCCGCGTGGCGCTCGACAGCAATATTCTGCTTTACGCAGAGCTGGAGCCAGGCTCGGAAAAAGGAAAACGCGCGATCGACATCATCGTACGCGCCGACCGCGATGGCGTCATCCCCGCCCAATGCCTTGGTGAATTCCTGCGCGTCGTGCAGCGGCGAGCCCCCGCTTCATTCCCGGAAGCGCTGAAACAAGTGGCGCTCTATCGCGCCGCATTCCTCACGCCGCCGACAACCGACGAAGCCATCGCCGCCGCCGCCGATATCGCGCACAGCCATGGGCTTCAGATTTGGGACGCGGTGATTTGCGCTGTCGCCGAGCGCAGCGGCGCCAAAGCCCTCCTCACCGAAGATTTGCAAGATGGACGCACGCTGCAGGGGCTGCGCTTCATCAACCCGTTCGAACCCGGAAACGCCGCGCTCATTGACACATTGCTCGCTTAAGCCGCAGCGGCGGCGCTGAGCCCCTGCGTCCACGCGCCAAACGGTCGGTGTTGTCTCCATGAGCGCGAGGATCTCCATCAGCGACGCCGACCAGGTCGCCGCCCTCACCCGCCGCGCGCCGCACGCCGTCACCGTCGCCGACCTCGTGCGCGATGCCCTGCGCATGCGGCCCGACCGGATTGTCATCGGCGAAATCCGCGATGGCGCCGCAGCGCTCGAAACCCTCAAGGCCTGGAACACCGGCCATCCGGACGGGCTGTCGACAATCCACGCCAATTCGGCGGTGGAGGCGTTTCAGCGGCTGGAAGAGCTCATCGCCGAGGTGGCGGCTGTGGCGCCGATAAGGACCATTCAGCAGGCGGTTGATGTGGTGGTGTGAACCGTCCCGGGTTTCGTGGAGCGCTCCCGGGTTAAGTCATGCGGCCTTAGCCGTTTGCTCAAAGGCTGCATAGTAGTTTGCTTCGGCTTCGGCCGGCGGAATGTATCCGATTGGCTCCAGCAGGCGGCGGTTGTTGTACCAATGCACCCATTCGAGCGTGGCGAATTCGACGGCTTCGACTGATCGCCATGGTCCGCGCCGCCAGATCACTTCGGCTTTGAAGAGGCCGTTGATCGTTTCCGCCAGCGCATTGTCATAGCTGTCGCCGACGCTGCCGATGGACGGTACGATGCCAGTTTCGGCCAAACGCTCCGTGTACGCAATGCTGAGATATTGCTTGCCGCGATCGGAGTGGTGGACAAGCCCGCAGCCGGGGCGGCGATCATGCACGGCCTGTTCAAGCGCATCGAGCA
This sequence comes from Alphaproteobacteria bacterium, assembly GCA_018971945.1. GTDB lineage: Bacteria > Pseudomonadota > Alphaproteobacteria > Caulobacterales > Aquidulcibacteraceae > REEB509. The sequence goes on from JAGWZH010000170.1 coordinate 3,905, forward strand.
CGAAGCTCGCCCCCATCGTTTTCGACACCTGCCAGCCGACGATCTTGCGTGCAAAAACGTCGATGACGAAGGCGACATAGACGAAGCCCTGCCAGGTCGCGACATAGGGGTGAGTAGGCCGAGGGGGTTGCACCCTCGGCCCCTCTCAGAACCGGACGTGATCCTCTCAGATCATCCGGCTCCCATTATCCGGCCATGGGCGCACTCCGTAACCTCCAATGGGTGAAGGCGCGCGGGAACCGCTGCGCAAGCTGCCCGAGGGCGCGCCAGGCGCGGGTTTTATGCCGAGCCAGGCGCTTGTATTTGCGCATCAGCCAGCGCGCCAAGTAGGCGTCCACATGTTTCCAGATGGGCGACATCGCCGATCCATGGAACCGGCCATAGTATTGCTGCCAGCCCCTGAGAATCGG
>JAGWZH010000044.1 GCA_018971945.1 Alphaproteobacteria bacterium
CAAGCCGGCTATCGATCAGCAAAAAGACACGCGCCAGCCCCGGCCGACCTCTCAGATAATCCCGCGTCAGGGTCGTCCAGCGGGCGATTTCAGCTTTTCCGGCCTTGGCGTAGCCATAGCCTGGCAAGTCAACGAGCCGGAGCCGGTCGCCCAAGCGGAAGAAATTCAGCTCCCGCGTCCGACCCGGCTCGCCGGAGGCCCGGGCGAGCCCATGACGGCCGGTCAGAGCGTTAATCAAGCTCGACTTTCCGACATTCGAACGACCCGCGAAGCATATCTCCGGCTTATCCGCGTCCGGCAGCCCGCTCAACGCCACCACCCCTCGCTCGAACTGCACGGGGGCCGCAAACAGAAGCCTCCCTGCTTCCAAAGCGTCCTTGTCGAAAACTGGTCCAACGCCGCTCATTCTGCGGGCTTCGCTGCGTTCCTACCGAAGCGTTTGCTGAGCCACTTGTCGAACTCGGTCTCTACGCCCTGGCTGCGCATAATGAAATATTGCTGGAGGATGGACAGGGTATTGGACCACGTCCAATAGAGCACCATCCCCGCTGCAAAGCCCGCGAAGACGAAGGTGAAGACGATGGGCAGGAGCGCGAAAATCTGCTGCTGAATCTTGTCAGGCGGCGGCGGCGACAGCGCCTGCAAGAGCCACATCGAGATCCCGTAAAGGATTGGCAGGACGCCGACGGCGAACAGAAACCCTAAGATCGGCACGCCCGTGACGATGGACGCGTCGAACGGTAGGATGCCGAAAAGATTCAGCCAGCTTGTTGGGTCAGGCGCCGACAAGTCCCGAAGCCAACCGAAAAACGGCGCGTGCCGCATCTCAATGGTAACCGTCAGCACCTTGTAAAGCGCATAGAAGATGGGGATCTGGAGAAGGATAGGGATGCAGCCCGCCGCAGGGTTCAGCTTTTCGATCTTATAGAGCCGCTGCATCTCCTGCATCTGCCGCTGTTTATCGTTGGCGAAACGCTCCTGCACCTCTTTGATCTTGGGCGCTACGGCCCGCATCTTCGCCATCTCTTTGTAAGACGTGAAGACCAAAGGAAAAAGCAGCGCTTTGACAACGACAGTGGTCAAAAGAATGGCGATGCCAAAATTATGAACAAACCCGAAAAACCATTCCAGAAGCCCAAAGAAAGGACGGGTGAGGAACCAAAACATTCCCCAGTCCACCGCCTTGTCCAGGTCGGGAATGCCAAATTGTTCCTGATAGAGCCGGAGGATCTCAGCCCGCTTGGCCCCGGCGAAGAAGCGCTGCTCATAGGTGATGGTCTCTCCCGGCGCGATCGTCCGGAAGGCGCCGGTATAGGCGGCGCGGTAGTCGCGATAGCCGCCATTCTCGGGCCCTCCAGCGTGGTTCCGCGCGTCGTAATAGACATCCACCGGTTCATTCTGCGCAGGGATCATCGCCGCCAACCAATAATGGTCGGTGATGCCGAGCCAGCCCCCGGCGCCGCTCGCGGTCTCAATGCGCTCGTCCTGGCCGATGCGTCCCCGGTCACGATCCCGCGCATGGCGCTCCGCCGCCTGAAAACGGGTTTCGTGCAGGGTGGGGCTTTCTCCCCCGAACACGCCGGTAAAGCCCTGATGCACGATCTGGTTGGGCGTGAAGTCCTGAGGCAAATTCTGCCGCCTTACGGTGGCGAAAGGGCGGACGTCTCGCGGGGCGCCGCCGGTATTGGCCAGCGTGTCCGCCAGTGTGATCAAGTAATTGTCGTCGACGCTGATCGTGCGCGTTACCGTGAGCCCATCCAAGCTCACGTGCTGCAACACCAGCGGGGCGCCCGGCGTCAGCGTCTCCCCCGAGACGACCGTCCACACCTCGTTCGCGCCGACGCCCAAATAACTTGGGTCCCTGTCCTCCCAGCCGAAGACCGCATCAAGACTATGCTCCGAGCCCCGCGGCGAAAGAAGATTAACCTCAGGGCTGTCTGGCTCGATCGTCTGCCGATAGCGGCGCAGGTTCAGGTCATCGAAGCGCGCTCCGGTCAGATTAAGCGTGCCGTCAAGAGATGGGGTGTCGATCGGCACGCGGTTTGCCGCCGTCTGGGCCAGGATTGTCGCGGCAGGAAGAAGGGAAGGTTCGACCGCCGCCGCCGGCGCCGTTGCTGCAGTCTCTTCCAACGCCGCCCGCTCTCTTTGGGCTTCTTCGCGCGCTGGCGTCGCTACAAACATTTCGAATAAAAAAATGATCCCCAAAGACAAGACCACCGCAATCATCATGTTGCGGTTATTGCCCTGTTGGTCGCTTTGCAGCATTGGCGGCAGCCCCTGAACGGCGCTGTCCGGCGCCGCAAAACCATAATGCGCGCAGGAGGAGGCCGCGCCCTTTTACTGAGCGTCGCCCCCAGGCGTCAGTATACGCCCGCTGACGGCTTCACCATCCCCCCCGATCGCGCTGCGAACGCTTATCAGCGCGCTTCTGAGATCGTCAAGTAAACGCGGCCATGCCGCCTCTGGCGTGGCCGCCCGCGCCACGAACACATAGTCAACACCATCAAGGCCGTACAGAGCCAAGAGCTGTCGCGCCGCCTCTCGCAGCCGCCGACGCGCGCGATTGCGGGCGGGGGCGCCGCCGACTTTCTTGCTGGCGGTCAAGCCGAAACGCACCGCGCCATGCGGTGCACGCCGTCGCGCCTCGACGCCCACAAGCCCTCGATTGGCCCGGGCCCCCTGTCGCACAAAAAGAAACTCGGCCCGCGTCTTTAGCTGGCCGATGTCTGGCGGCGCCGGAGGCGACGCGGATCCATCAACGGGGCGAGCGCTCAGGCGCTCAGCCGCTTGCGACCTTTGGCCCGACGGCGGGATAAGACCTTCCGGCCGCCAACCGTCGCCATGCGGGAGCGAAAGCCGTGGCGACGTTTGCGCACAAGTCTGCTCGGTTGGAACGTCCGTTTCACGTTGAGCCCCTGTCCCGTTTAAGGCGGTGGATTTTTTCAAGCCGCGGTCATTACAGGAACGGGCCATTGCCCGTCAAGCGGCCCATGTGTCCAGGCCGCCTGCGAAAATACTGGCCGCAAACAAACGGCCAAACAAGAGGACTGGGCTAAGGGAGATCGCGCCAGCAGCGCTCCTCTCCGAGCGGCATTGCTTCATAGACGCCGCGACATACCGCTCTGGCCAAGCAATCCGCCGCCGCAGTCCCCAAAGAAGCAAGGGCCATGGCGGCGGGCTCGGGCAGAGGCCGCGCCCCAGTGGACAGCGCGAAGACGATGTCCCCGTCAAAGGGAGCATGGATCGGCCTGATCGCGCGGGCGAACCCATCTTGGGCCATCATGGCCATTCTTTTGGCTTGGGCGGGGGTCAACACAATGTCCGTCGCCACCACCCCCAGGCATGTGGCTTCGCGCCCCAAGGGCGCTGCTTTTGCGAGGCCCCAGTCTCCAAGATCAGCCAGCGGCCCTGTCGGCCGCACGCCGCCGAACTCGTTCTCATGTTCAAACGGCCATGCCCAGAAGGCTTTTTGGCCAGGCATGACCACTGAGCCGAAGCTATTGACGCAGGCGAGCGCCGCCACAGTCCCAAGGCCCGGAAGCATGATCGACGCGCTCCCTTGGCCTCCCTTCAATCCTCCCGCCAGCGCGCCATAGCCTGCCCCTGCGTTTCCCAAGGGGACGGTCCGACCAGCCTTCGCCAAAGCAGCCCGGCCGAGCGCAGGGTAGGGGGGGATCTCCCCCCAAGCCTTGTTCCCGCCATTGGCGAGGTCGAACAAAATCGCGCCGGGGACGATCGGCGCCGGCGGCAGGCCCGGCCGCACGGGAAACCCGCGCCCCTGCGCGCCAAGGGCCGCCGTCACCCCGTCCGCCGCCCCGAGCCCATAGACCGAACCCCCGGAAAGGACGATCGCATCCACCGCGTCAACCAGGTTTTCCGCGCCAAGAAGATCGGTTTCCCTGGTTCCTGGGCCTCCGCCTCTGATGTCCGCCGCAGCGATCGCCGGCGCCAGCAGGGCGATGACCGTCACCCCGGTTCTGACGGCTTGGTCCTGTGCGCAGCCGACAAGGAGCCCCGGCACATCGGTCAGTGCGTTCAGGGGGCCAGGGCGCAGGGCCATTGTTGAGCTCATCAAGCAAACTGGTCAAATGACCCTTGGCGTGTAAGTACCATAAGCATGACTGACAAGCTCCTGCATGCCCTTCGTCGCCTTCTCGCCGCGTCGTTTGTCGCAATTCTGGCCGCTTGCGCCGCCGTTCCCGATGAAGCGCCCCCGGGCGAGGGCATGGTCGCCGCCGCCGACCCCCGTGCCGTCGCTGCGGGCTTGGAGATGCTGGAGCGCGGCGGCTCAGCTGTGGACGCCGCCATTGCAACAATGCTGGTTCTTGGCTTGGTCGAACCGCAGTCCGCTGGGCTTGGCGGCGGCGCCTTTGCTCTCGTCTATAATCGAAGGACTGGCGACATTCATTCCTACGACGGCCGCGAGTGGGCGCCGGCGGGCGCGACCCCGAACATGTTTCTGGGGGAGAACGGCCAGCCGATCGATTTCCAGAGCGCTGTGCTCAGCGGCCGCTCGGTGGGAACCCCGAGCCTCGTCCAGACCCTTTATCTCATGCACCAGGACCAAGGCGTCTTGCCCTGGTCTGAGCTGGCCCAGCCGGCGATCCGACTGGCTGAGCAAGGCTTTGAGATCTCAGAACGCCTTAATCGAATGATCACGCTCGGGGCCGCGCGGGGCCGTCTTCGCGATATCCCTGAACTGCGCGGCTATTTCTTCGACGAGGCCGGCGCGCCCATGGCGGTCGGGACAAAGGTACGCAATCCGGCCTATGCCGCCACCTTGCGCGCCATCGCCGAGCAAGGTCCAAGAGCCATGACCCATGGGTCTGTCGCGGAAGCCGTGATCGTGGCCGCTCGGGCGGAGCCCTTGGGCGGATCGCTGACACTGGAAGACCTACAGGCCTTCCAGCCCCGTCGCCTTGCGCCCCTATGTGGGCCCTATCGCGCCTTGCTCGTTTGCAGCATGCCACCCCCCTCCTCGGGCGGGATAGCGGTTTTGTCGATCCTTGGAACCTATGAGCGCCTCCGCCCCGCGCCCGTGGGCCCCTCAGATCCCGAGGACTGGGCGGCGTTTCTGTGGGCCAGCCGTCTCGCTTACGCCGACCGGGACCATTATGTCGGCGATGACCAATTTGTTCCGGTCCCCACCCAAGGCCTGGTGGACGGCCGCTATCTCGCCACCCGCGTTCCCTTGGCGGATCTGAGCCGCGCGGCTCCAGACGACCTACCCCCCGGCGACCCCTCTGTTGTGCTGGGCGGGGAAAGCCTGCTGGACCGCTGGGGCCGAGACCGCACAAGGGAAGTTCCTGGCACGACCCATTTGTCCGTCGTCGCCCCTAACGGCGACGCCGTGGCCCTGACAGCCACCATAGAAAGCATTTTCGGCTCTCAACGCTATGCGGCCGGTTTTTTCTTGAACAATCAGCTGACGGATTTCTCATTGAGTCCCACACGTTATGGAGGGGAGGCGGCGAACGCTGTGGGCCCGCGTAAACGCCCGCGTTCGTCCATGGCGCCCACTCTTGTCCTGGACCAAGATGGCGATCTGCGCTTGGTGATTGGCTCCCCGGGCGGATCCGCGATCATCGCTTACGTGGCGCGGTCCATCATTGGCTATCTCGATTGGGGCTTGAGCCTGCAGGACGCCATCGCGCAGCCGATCATGGTCGCATCCCGACCTGGCGCTGTCCGGGCCGAGGTGCAGCTCCTGTCCCCGGCCGTGGTCGACGACCTTGTCGCGCGTGGATGGGCCCTGCAGCCCACCACGCTCGAGGCGAGCGGCCTTCACGGCATTGCCGTCGCCCCCGACGGCCTGGAAGGGGGAGCAGACCCAAGGCGGGAGGGCGCCGCGCTCTCTACGCGGCCGGCAGAGTAAGCTGGAAGACTGTGCCTTCAGGGCCTGTAGAGACCAGTTCCAGCTCCCCTCCTTGCGCTTGGGCGAGCTCCCGCGCGATGGCCAGTCCAAGGCCGACCCCATCCCCCCGGCCCGACGCGAAGGGTTCAAATAGTTTCGCCGCAGCGCGCTGTGGGATGCCGCAACCCGTCTCGGAAACGCTGATTGCGACTTTGGGTCCCTTTGGGATTGCCGACACCGTCACCCGCCTCGGGTGATCAGGGTCGTGAGCGCTCGCGGTTCGCACCGCCTGGGCCGCATTCCGGATCAGGTTCACCAAAAGCCGGTGCAAATGATCCGGATCGGCGATCACCCGCGCATGAGCCCCTGACCCTATCCGTCCATCGACCTCGCTGAACCCGGCCAGAGCCTCCGCAAAAGCCTCCTTCACCGCCTCATCTAAAGTCACCGCTTGAAAAACCTGCGGGGTTTCCTCCGCCCGGCCATAGCGAAGGGCGCTAGCCGCCAAGCCTGCCGCCCTGCCGATCGAGCGCTCCAACCGCGGCGCGGCCGCCCGCACCTCGGGGTCTGTGGATGTCGCGATGCGATGCGTGACCAGTTGCGCGGTCGTGAGCATGTTGCGCAGGTCGTGCGCCACGCGCGCCATCGCGCCGCCGAGCTGGGCCAGCCGCTGTCTTTGCCGCAACGAAGCGTGAATTTCCGACTGCATGGCCCGGATCGCACGCTCGGCCCGGCCGATTTCATCCTTGCGCCAGGTCACGGGCAGAAAACGGGTCGCATCGCTCGGTCGCTTGCGGAAACGCTCGATGTTTCGGGTCATTCGTCGCATCGGCCGGACAAAGGCGACGATGAGGACCGCATAGACGAGGCTCCCAGCCACCACAGACACGAGCATAGAGACCGCAAAAAGCTCAAGGGCGTAGGCGCGAGTGGCCCGCCGCAAAGGCGCCTCGTCCAGCACCACCTCGATCACGTCGCTTGAAAAAACATGCGGCCTTGCGATCACCCGCAGCGTTCGCCCTTCCGGCGAGGTCAGCGTGTCGAACGCCCAGAGCCATCCCCCATAGGCGTTGGCTTGGGCATAACCGAGAGCCCGATCGATGGTGCGGGCGGCGATGTCCCTTTGGGCCACCAGCACCCGAGGCTGTTCGCCTTCTGTCCGCAGAGTGATCCGCAGCGCGCCAGCTTCCTCCAGAAGCCGTGCGGCGAGAGCCTCGTCTATGTCCGCTTCCGGCTCACGCTCCAAAGCCAGGGCGGCCACATAAGCAAGGTTTGAACGCTCCCTCAGCCACTCATAATGGAACCGGGAGAGGGAAGGGGCGAAGACCAGAACCTCGGCCAAAAGCACGACAAGCACCGTCAAGCCCAGGAGCCGGCCCGCCAGGCTATTGACCAAGCGCACATGCCAGCGGCCCCGCGGCGGTTCGTCTTCGGCAGGATCGGTCGGGGTCTCGCTGGCCTGGGAAATCATGGCGAAGTCGTTTCAAGCCGCCGCCGCCAACTGCGCCACAGCGCCGGCGCCGCCGCAAGAGCCGCCATGCCGACGAGCAGTCCCAAGGCCATGGGCTGCATCAGAACGCTGCCAATCGAGAGGTCCCCGCCTTGATCCAAAACCACGCCTGCGCCGGCCCCCACCCCGGTATAGATGAAACTGGCCGGCGCGGTGCCGAGGAGCGTCGCGAGCCCGAAACTCCGCCAGCGGGCCCCAAAAACCGCACCCGCCAATGTCACCCCCACGAACGGCGCGAATGGAAAGAGCCGCAGGGAAAGCACATAAAGAAAGGCGTTGCCGCGAAAGCCTGCCTCAAGTTGCGCCAGGACGCCGCGAAAACGCCGTCTCAGCCCGTCTCCGAGAGCAGTTTGGGCTGCAAAAAACAGGAAAATCGCCCCGAGAGTCGCTGCGAACAGGGACAAAAACCCGCCGGCCATTCCGAAAAGATACCCACCCGCGAGCGTCAGCACGATGGTTGAGGGGAAGGCCACAGCCACCAGCATGACATAGAGAACAAAGAAAGCCGCCGCCGTCAGCATAGGCCGGGCTGAAACCAGCTCCTTAAGGTCTGTCCGGTGCGCCCTCAGCCCGTCGAGGGATACATACTCCGCCCCGCCGAGAGCAAAAAAAGCCAAGAGCCCGAGGCCCGCCGCCACCAGCGGCGCCGCCCGCCGGGCGGCGCGTCGCCACCTGTCGCCTTGTTTGTCTGACATGTTTTTTGGCCTTAGTTGGTTCAACGCGCGTCGTTGAGTTCCCAGTTATAGTCATAGCCGCTAATCCGTTGACGACGGATGTCCAGCTGCTTGGCGTCTGCAGCGTAGCGCGCCAGATGGTCGCGGAGACGTTCCTCAGAGCCGAAATCCTCGGCGAACCACTGGTAGATCCTTGACAGTCTCAAGCCTTGCGACGTGATCCGTACACCGCGGTCTGAGGCGATGAATGCGCGGGCCGCGGCGTCAAGCTGGGCGTCGAGTTGCGCGCCCCGAAAAGCCTCCCGCTGCAGGTTCGGGCAGCCGATTGAGGCGCAATTCACCGCGTAATGCACCCGCGGGTCGCGAAATGTGGGACGCATGATGCGGTGCTCGATATCGTCAAGGCTGAGCGCGCGTCCCTCCACTGTGACCCGCTCCATGCGCCATGGGCCGGTCGCCAGGATGGTCGGCCGGATCTGCCTGATCGACGAGACTGGATAGGCCTCCAGCACCACATCCAACGTCACCGCATTGTAAAGATTGGCCCAAAAGGCGAACTGCGCTTGACGCGCGAGCTGCGACGGGCGAGCAGCCTCGTGCGCCGCGATAAAGGCGTCTAGGGCCGCCCGATCGGCTGGGGAGGAGCGCCAGGCGCGATAATCAACGCGGTTCACCCCGTCTGTTCCGGTGCTGACATAGCGCTGTAGCAATCGGTCGAATGGAGCCGGGTCTGGCGCTTGGGCCTGCGCCGGCGTCATGGTGATGAGCACCCAGACCAATACATTGGCGAGAAGAGCGAGAAGGCGCATCAAAGGGCTCCGGCTGACACAGGGCATCTATGGACGAGCGCCCCTGACAGGAATGGGGCTAAACGCTATATATGTGGCGAAGCAGCGGCATTGAGATAGCGCTCCGCCTCGGTTCCAGGAGATTCAATAGGACCTCATACATGTCCTTGAAGACGGCGACCGCGCCATACGCTTCTTCCTGTTTATCAGAGACGAACTGGACGTCCTTGACTTTGCGCGTCTCGAAGTCGCGCTAGAAATCGCTGGTGTGGAGGACGAGGAAGACGCTGCCGCCAGTGTGATGGCCAACGCAGTGGGCCGGCCTCCGCGCTAGGGGTGGCGGCGTGCCGGAGAAAACGCTCGGTCTTTGGCATCTTCGCGACGAGGCTCTTCGCCGAACGCGCCATCGCGCATCTCGATGACCGCCATCCTGCTTGGATGCGCAAGCTGCGCAGCGTGAAGGTCTTGATCATTGACGGCGAGGAGGACGAGAATTCGTTCCGGGGGAACGAATTCCCGACGAGCGGCATGGCCACGCTCGACGACGCACAGCGCCGTGAAATGATGGATCTGGTCGAAGAGCGCCAGGACCGCCATGCGCTGATCATCACCACCCAGCGCGCCACCGAAGCCTGACGCGAGATGATCGGCGATCCGACCTATGCTGACGCCATCCGCGATCGCATTATTCACCTCGCTCATCGGGTGAAGTGTCGCGGATGCAGCATCCGCGACAATGCCGCCGAAGACGCTGGGACCTGAATAAACGGCCCCGGCTAATTCTACCCAGTCCGGCGCGCGTGCAGGCCCCTGCGTCAGCGCCAATTTGCCGCCACTGGAGCGGTGCTGAGGACCGACCCAATCCTCGCCCAGCCGAAAGCCTGCTCACACTGCTCGAAGTCCATACTGGGTTGGGCAGTCGATGTGATCGAAATGCGCAACGTAGCGTCCAGGGCATACCGAGCTGATCAGAAGCCGCTCCGATGACGCTCAAAAACTTTGCGTCAGCTGAACATAGCCAAAAAGCGTCCGCTCCGGTCGCGGGCTTGCGGGGGCGCGATCGGCAAACTCGCCGGGCAGGAGCGCCGAGGTCCCGACTTCCAACCGCAAGCTTTGCGGCGAAAGCCAAACACGGGCTCTGGCGTCAATGGAATGTCCAATAAAATCCCCTGACCGACCCGATGGATCGCTGAGCCGCGCATCAATCCAACTGTCTCGCGGCTCTTCCAGGAACGCCGCTTTGTAGGCGATCCGCGCATCAAAGCGATCCCCCGGTGCGATCTCGATCCGGATACCGGGGGCGTTGATGTTGGCGGTTGTGAGAGGGCCGTGAATACCGGTGTTTCCCAAATCCGTCCTGCGGGAGCCGAATAGGCGCTCGAACTGTCCGTATCGCCCATCGCCCGGATCACTGTCGCCGCTGGAGTAATAGTAGTCTAGGGCCAAACGCGGTCGCCATGCATGGTCAAACATGTAGCCGACATGCGCATAGAGCATTCCAGCCTCAACCGTCAGCACCCGGAGGTCGCTCGTGGCGCTGGTCGCGGTCCTTGAACCTGTGCGCCGCGCCGCCTCGATCTCGAAGTCAAACGCTCCGCTACGGGAGGGACGGAACAGGCGAAAGCCAGGCTGAAAATAGTCGCGGTTCGGCGTCGCGACCGCCTGCGTGTCGCGTTCACGCAGGCCATAGACATAGACCTCTCCCCACAGCCCCGAAACGCCAAACGCGTCGCGTTCGCGCCAGTGCAGGCCCCATGCGTGCCGGCCCCACTGCTCTTCATCGCCAGAGAGTGCATCGGAACCGAGAGAAGCGCGGTTGTTCGGCATGCGCCCTGTGGGGACGAAGGCCACCGCGTGCAGTTCATCGCCAGAGCGAGTTACACCACGCCAATAGGCGCCTGTGTAGCTGAAGATGACGTTGGCCATGTCCACGCGCTCCAGAACGCGCTGGCTGCCGATGCTCAGGGTTTGGCGTCCAAGCTTTAGGCTTGCGGTCTCAAAGCCCAACGCATCCTCAAGATCGATCCGCACATAGGCCTGAAGCACATCAAGGGGGTTGACGATGCTGGTGGACAAAGGTGTACCGGAATCATCAAAGGACGTGCGGCTGTCCTGCACCTCCAATCCAAACGCCACCAGGCCGGGATCGACTTCTGTCAAGATCAGCGTGCGAAACGCCAACACCTGATCGCCGCCGGATCCTCCAGCCCGAAACTGCCCATCCAAAGTCTCATAGCGCGCCCGCGCCTCGCCCTCGATTGTGAGCCATTCGGGCAAATCCAAAGCAGTCTTGAGCCTATAAGGGCCTTCTTCCGCAACCGCTTGCGTCGGAAAGGCAAAGCTGGCCGATGCCGCCAAGACGGCCGCCCGTCCCAATACCGCCCCTTTGGCCCACGCCATGACGCCTCCCCCCGCTTGACGATACCCAATGCTACGGCGATACCCGTACCATGGACGACGGTCAAATCATTGAGCGGCTCGCCGCGATCGCTCACACGACGCGCCTAAGAGTCTTTCGAATCCTGGTGCAGGAGGGGCCTGAAGGGCTCGCTTCCGGGGAAATCGCGCGTCGTCTGGCGATCCCGGCGACCACAATGAGCACACATTTGACGGTGCTCGCCCGTTCTGGTCTGATCGCGGCGCGACGCGACAGCAGGCTAGTTTACTACGCGCTGGCGCCAGAAGCAGTACGCGCGCTGTTCGACGCACTGGTGTCTGATTGCTGTTACGGCAAACCTGAATTGTGTTCGCCCTTGATGGCGGTGGCGAAGAAAACCAGCGCGCCGAAATCGAAGACGGCGCGGCGCTGACATGGTCTATATAGCCGACAGCCGGGGTTGGGAAGGAGGCGAGAATACTATGCAGCTTCATGACGTTGGAGAGCTGTGAGCGCATCTTCCGCCGGGGGTCAATCCGCGGGTTGTTTTGGTGGCCAGCGCCAGCGGTCGTCGACTTTTCGGTAATACTTCCGTAAACGGACAGAAGGCCTCACATCCGAGTTCTTGAAGGGGGTTATGTGCGCTCATTCAACCCCTATTAGCGGCACGCGACGGACGCCAGGTCGCTCACCGTCAAGCCCTGAGAGCGAGGGTGAAATGGACCAAGCGTCTCGGCGGCGTTTGAGAAAGGAACGCCGCGACGCGGCGTGTACGCAAAGCTTGGGTCTGGCGAAACATGGCGCAAGATGAGCGCGCCATCTCTGAAGGCGGGCGCGACCAGCCAGGAGATGCGACAGGGGATTTCCGGCATCGGTTCGTCCGGCCCCACGACGGCGTCGGCCTTTCGATCGGCGACAGCGAGGCGAGCGTCTTCTGGACCGAGTTTCTTCGCAGCCTGGTGAAGCGCGGCTTGAAGGGCGTGAAGCTGGTCGTTTCCGATGCCCATGAAGGCCTCAAGGCCGCGATACAGAAAGTGTTGAACGGCTCGACCTGGCAGCGCTGCCGCGTCCATACCACCCGCAATCTCTTGGCCCGCGTGCCGAAAGCGCAGCAATCGCGGCTGGCGGCGCTGCTGCGCGAAGCCTTTGCCGCGCCTAATGCGGAAAAAGCGCACGCCGCTTGGCGCGCCGTCGCCGACGCCGCGGGCGTCAGTCATCCGAAATTGTTGGGGGCCATGGATGAAGCCGAAAATGATGTGCTGGCCTACATGAATTTCCCCGCCGCGCACCGTGCCCCACCCCACTCATTTTTGCGAGCGGTGTTGCAAGCGAGAGCGTCATAACCACACGATCAAAAAGCCACGGCGCCAGGGTCATGGTGAGCAGGCTTACTTGGCCCAGCCAACGCCGGTTTGCAGCACAAACAAAAACTTCAGGGTGTCAATCGGTGTGCAAAAGGGACCCCGTCAACAGGGTCCCTTTTGCACACCGATTGACAACTTGCGCCGCAGCGGCGGGCTTATAATGCACAAGGGGTTGAGCCCCTTCTCCACATCCGTTGCGACTGTCTGGGCAGCACACCCGCCCGCATTGCTGCGCGACCTCCGACGTCCAACGCAGCCCGTGATGGGCAGCGGAACTGGAAAGGAGATAACGATGCACACCGTCAACCGCGACTTTTTGAAAACAAAAACCAACGCAAAGCTTCACGCCTTGTTTTTTGAGACAACTTGCGCGGAGAGGCTGAATTTCGGTGGCCCCCCGGTGAAAGACAGCACTTTTTCAGCGTCCCTGTTCATTGGTTTTCGGCGCGTAAGTCCTTGATTTTATGGCGCACCCGACAGGATTCGAACCTGTGACCTTTGCCTTCGGAGGGCAACACTCTATCCAGCTGAGCTACGGGTGCAGGAGCGCTTTGCATTTCACCGCATGAACGCTTGGCTGAGTGGATAGCTCAGGAAGACCCGAAGGGCAACGCCCGAGCGCCGCCTCAGCACTATGAGGCGGTTGTTACGACGTGGTGGGTCTTTTGTCGCTAGGCTCGCGTGCGCCGGGGTCGAGCTCGAAGCGCGGATATCGCCCCAGCAGGGACAATAACAGGCACGCGATTACGCAAAGCCCGGCAGAGACATGTAATGCAAGGGTGTAGGTTCCGCCTCCCGCAGCGAACAGCGCGCCCATCAACACCGGCGCGAAGGCTGCCCCTACGCCATAGAAACCGTACTGCCAGCCATAAATCTCCCCGTATCGCTTGATCCCAAAATAGCGGCTGGTGAAATAGGCGATGAGGTCGACTTCTGCGCCGAGGGCGAAGCCGATAAGGAACGCCGCATAGGGCGCGATGGCGATCCCACCGTCGGCAAGCATGACGCATCCGACCGCGGTGATCAAAAACACGACAATAGCCACCAGCGGTCCAAAAAACCGGTCCACAAGGAACCCTATGACGATCCGCCCAACGATCACGCCAACCCCGATAAGCGCCGCAACGCCGCCTGCCTCTTGCGGCGTCAGTCCGGCGTCCGTCAGCATAGGAAACAAATGCACCACAAGCCCTGCAATCCCGAGGGCGAGGATTAGAAAGGCTAATCCCAACGCCCAGAAGCGGTAATTCTTCACTGCCTCGCCAAGGCTGGCGCCCGGCGCAGGTCCCGATTGGCTCTGCAATCCCGCGGGCGGGGCGTTCTTGAGCAGCAGCGCAACGATGGGCCAGGCCAGAGCCGCCAGGATAGCGAGCGTGACGAAACCGCCGCGCCAGCCGAATTCGGGGGCCACGCGTCCCAAAATCATGGGTAAGACAATTCCCATGGCCCCTGTGCCGGCAAGTGTTAGCCCCAGCGCGAGGCCCCGATTGCGGTCAAACCAAGCGTTGACAGCCCGGGTGTAGGTGATGGGGCTAGTGCCTGCGCCAAAAAACGCCATGGCGAGATACCCTAGCCACAAAAGCGCCGGCCCTGGCACACCCTCCGGCGCCGGCCGCAGAAACTGCAGGGCGAGCAGCGACAGCGCAAAAAGCGGAATGGATGTCAGCGCTACCGCACGCACCCCGATTCGGTCTGACAGGCGACCTACGATCACAGGCCCTGCGATCAACAAACCAAGGGTCATAAAAGTGAAGGCGATCGAAATCTCGGTCCGGCTCCAGCCGAACTCTTCGCCAAGCGGCGTCATTAGCGGCCCGAGGCCATAAAAAGGCAGCGCCGACAGACCCAATCCGCATCCTGCCGCCGCTGCCAGGATCACCCCGCAGCCGCGGGCGAACTCACCCTGCTCCTTCGCCATCGTCGTCTCCCCAGGTCCATCTTGTTTTTGTCCGGACAAGCCTAGCACCCTGTCGCGGGGGTGCAATCTGGCCATGAAGCGGCTTCTGGCGGGGACCCCGTCGCTCATGCCTGAATTGCCGGCTTCGAAAAACGGGGTCCGTTAAGGTATCTTTTTAGTCAGGAGGTACGGGATAATGCCTACGACGCTTCTGTCCCCATCAGTTGCGGTTTCCGCCCAACTGATCCGCATGAGGGCTGTCGCATCGGGGCTTCTGGCGGGAATGGCGGTTCTCTATGTGATCGCAACGGCCTGGGGCGGTGAAGCTGCGGTCTGGCGGTACGCCAAGGCTTTCGCCGAAGCGGCTTTAGTCGGGGGGCTGGCGGATTGGTTCGCCGTGTCGGCGTTGTTCCGCCGCCCCCTGGGTTTGCCGATTCCCCATACCGCGGTGATCCCACGGAACAAGGAACGCATCGCCCAGGCTTTGGGAGCCTTCGTGGCCATGAATTTTCTGTCGCCATCGGTCGTGGCGGAACGCTTGAAAGATCAGGACCTGGCCGGCCCTCTCGCGCGCCAATTGACCGACCCCGTAGTCGCGGGCCAGCTAGCCAGGGCCGTGCTGCAGTCCCTTCCAAGCCTTGCCGCCGCTGTCGATGATCCCGCGCTGCGGCGCTTTCTAAGACGTCAGGCGTTGGTTTTGGCGGCCGATCAGAGGGTGGCCGTGGTGATCGGGCAGGGGCTTGAGGCCTTGGCTGAGCAGGGTCGGCATCAGGCGCTGGTGGATGCTGCGCTTAAGGAGGCGGCCGAGGCTCTGACCGCCCACGCCCCAAGCATCCGCGCCAAGGTCCGAGCCAAAACAGAATGGTTCTGGCGGTTAATGTCCGCCGACGCCAAGGCTGCCGAGGCGCTGATCTCCGCCCTGGAGGACTTGATCCAGGACATCGCCGACGATCCCATCCACCCCGCCAGGGACCGGGTCACGGATCTGGTGAAGGAGTTCGCCGCCGGCCTTCAGCAATCAGAAACGCTGCAGGGGGAGATCCGGGCTGCCGCTGGGGCGCTGGCGAATGATCCTCGTCTTGCCGCCGCCCTGGAAGCGGCCTGGACCGGAGTTAAGGCCAAGCTCGCAAACATGGCCCAAAATCCGAGCGGCGCGGCGGCTGACGCCATTGCCGACGGGCTCGCCCATCTCGGGCGCGCCTTGACCGCCGACGCAGAGGCCCGCGCCGCCTTAAATTGTCGCCTCAAGGCGCTACTGGCCGAGTTGGCCGGGCGGCATGGCGCGGCGGCAGCGGCCCTTATCGCGGACACGATCCGCACTTGGGACGCTGCCACCATGAGCTCGAAGCTGGAAGCGCAGGTCGGCCCCGATCTGCAATATATTCGCATCAACGGCGCTCTAATCGGAGGCGTGATCGGCTTGGCGCTCCACCAAGTCACGGTGTGGATCGCCCCCTGAGAGGGCCAGCGTCTGCTGCACAGTCCGCCGAATGACTTGGAGCGAAACCGCCTTGCCGAGCCCATGCTTTGGCGCTAATCACGGGCTCCCAGCGCGCCCGTAGCTCAGCTGGATAGAGCACCAGACTACGAATCTGGGGGTCAGGAGTTCGAATCTCTTCGGGCGCGCCATGGGGGCCTTGGGTTTTAGGGTCCTCCGCAAATCTCCAAAAAACACCGTGCCCCGCTAGTGCCCCGGTTCAGCGTCGGATTTGGTCGGGTTTGCTCGGTCGCGCCCCGCGTTCGCCTCGGCGCGCGATAGGGTCAGCTGTCGATGCCCGCGCTCGGGAAGTCTCGCGCGCCGTGCAGTAGGCGGATTAAGGTGATCGTCTCGCCGTCCACACGATAGAAAATCAGGTGCGGAAACGGCCTTACTCTTATCGATCGCACCCCCGCGCCGAGCTCTTCGCGGGACGCTCCGATGAACGGAAACCGCTGCAGCCGGGAGATTACGACTGCTATTAGCCTCAGAAGTCGGTCTGCGGCGAAGGGGTTTGAGCTACTCCCCGAAAATCGGACGGCGAACGACCTGCATTTTGAGCCTAAGCCGGCCGGCGGGCGGCAAAGCGAGAATGCACTTCCTTTTTGACCGCGGCCGGGTCCCAAGTTGTAATGGGGCCGCTGCCTTCACCTTCGGCGATCAAGGCGCGCAATTCATCGTCGGTGTAACCGAGGCCACTGGCGTCGGTTTCATCTACAGATATGGCGCCAGCCAGCAGCGCTTCGGCGGCCGCATCAAGGCTATCGAAGCCGGCCTCTTGCCGCTTTCGCTCCAGAGCCTGCGCAAGGGTGTCCGAGATCGTGATGACGGTACTCCTGCGTCTAGAGTAGCGACTGTTGGCCATCGACGCCACTCTCGCTCGGAGCAGGCTTGCGCAGCTTCGGCTTGGGCGGTTCAGGGACGTTCGACGCCAACCGGTCTTTCGCGGGTCCGATCGGCGCAGTCTCCGACTTGAGCGCCCGCGCGGCGAGCGTGCTCGTGGCTCTGCGGGTTTCGATGAAGGCAAGCACATCGCCATAGCGATAGCGGACGGCTTTGCCGATCTTGAAGAAGGCAAGGCTCGGCATCGATCCGTCCTCGCGCCAAGCGGCCAGCGTGCAGGGCTGCAGGCCCAGAAAGGCCGCGGCTTCTTCCGGTTTCAGCAGTCGGTTTGGGTCTGTCGTCATCGGCGCGCCCCTCATCAAAGCCGCCCAAAGCGTGATCGTGCCGGTCGCATCGGGCGATCCCTTTCCCGCCAGCGGGGCGGTGATCAGCGTCACGGCCTACGCTCCACAGGCGAGAAATCGGCGTCCAGAAGGCTTCGCTTCGCTGGTCGACATCCCTCTCGCCATCAATTGCCAGCCATTTCCCGCCGTTTCCGGTGATTTCCTCTGGCGCCCCATAGCAGCGCATTAGGGCGCATTGCGGCCGATCGCGGCTGATGGCTCCCGTTCCCCTGGCGCACGAGATCGCAGCGGGCTGGTCCTGCGACACCCCGCCGCATCCAGGCGAATGCCAGGGGCCGCCACGCCGCTGGCGTCAGTACCCCCGCGGCCCTGGTCCCTGAGGCCGAGGCTGGCGTCCGCAATGAAGAGCCGCCCCGGCGATCCCGGCTGGATGGCCCATCCCCCTAAGGCCAGTCTTGATCGGGGCTGATCGGCCTTGCTCGGTCGCGATCAGTCTAGATATGTATACAACTCGGTATCGATGATCATTATTTCAGTAAATCGGAAAGGTGGATGATTGTATTTCAAAAGGCGTGAGTGAAGGCAAGATAAAGGCCAGGTCTTCGACCCGCCATAACCCTTATTCCGCACGCCTTTTTGGTGTCCTGTGTTGACGGGCCCGCGCATCGATCTGCATCATTGCTTCAGATCACGTATGTTTCAAAGAAAGGGCGGGTCGTGGCGGCGAAGGAAGGGATCTTTGGGCGCATCCTGGCAGAGGTGCGGGCAAGTGCCGATCACGACCGCGACGGCGTGCGGGGTCGGCTTGCCGGCAGAAGCGGCGCGCGGGACGGCGGCTCAGTCCGCAGCCGGCTTTTGCAGGGTCTTGCCCGGTCAGGCGGGCTCTCCCGGCAGGTGAGCTTTGGAGCTGCGTCTGGGAAGGGCGCGACGCCGGAGCTTCGCCTCAACACCCGCCAGCGGGTGATCGTGAAAGCCCATGTCGCCAAGCACGGCGTGAGAGGATTTGGCGGCGGCGGTGGGGGCGGTGCGCTTCGCGCCCATGTCGTCTATCTTGGGCGGGAAGGGCGAGACGGACCCGAGCGCGGGGCGTTCTACGATCGCGACGACGAAGGCCTCGACGCCAAGGTCCATGTCCGGGACTGGGCGGAGGACCGGCATCATTTCCGTTTCATCGTTAGCCCCGAGCATGGCGACAAGCTCGACGATCTTCGTGGCTATGTCCGCGATCTGATGGATGAGGTGGCGTCTGACCTCAAGGAGTCTCGGCTTGATTGGATCGCCGTCAACCACTTCGACACCGATCAGCCTCACGCCCATGTCCTGGTGCGGGGCGCCCGCGAAGATGGCCGCGCCCTGATCATCCCGAAAGACTACATGGCCCGGGGCTTTCGCGCCCGGGCCGAAGAGCGGGCCACCAGGGAGCTGGGCGAGGTGTCCCGCGGCCAGGCCGAGGAGCGCCTTCGAAAAGAGGTGACGGCCGACCGGGTCACGGGCCTTGATCGGCATCTCGAGAAAAGCCTGCGCCTGGAGGGCCGCGTCCCCAGCGACCTCATCGATGACCGGCACACCTATGGCGCTCTGATGCGGGGGCGGCTTCAGCATCTGGAGGGCTTGGCCTTGCGGCCAAGGAGGGCCGAGACTGGCGGCTCGCCGAGGGCTTCACCCAAAGCCTTGAAAGCCTGTCCCGCAAACAGGACGTGCTCCGCACCCTGCATGCCCGGATGGCCAAGACCCGCGCCCCCGTCGAGCTCGTCCGAGAGGGCCCGGTGGCGGGACGCGTGGTCGAGGCCGGCCGGGAGGGCTTGGTGGTTGAGGATCGCGATGGGGTGGAGCGGCTGTTGCTCGGACCGACCCAGGGAGCCGCGAAGGGAGCGCTGGTGATGGCCGGGCCGGGGGAAAACGGGCCGCGCCTCTTCCATTTGGGCAATCCCGGCAACAGTCTGGACGCGGATCGTCTCACGGCGGTCGATCGCCTTCTGGAGTGGCGCACAGCCGAGCGGGCCGAAGGGCGCAGCCCGCCGCTCTTTGATCCAAAAACGGAAGGACTGATCGCGGAGCGGGGAGCCTTGCTTCTTGAAGCGGGGATGGGTGTGGAGACCGAGCACGGCCTGTTGCTGACGGCGGAGGCTCGGTCCGCCTTGCGGGACAGGGATATCCGGCTCTCCATCGCCGAGCAGCTGGGTCGCGACGATGCCTATCAGACCGAGGCGCTGTTTGCGCGGGAGGGTCATTATCTCGGGACGGTGCGCACCCAATCAGGACTCTTCGCTGTCGCCGAGCGCGGCGCAGGGCTTGTCTATGGCGAAGTGAGCGAAGTCCCTCAGATCGCCATCGGCCAGGCGATCGAAATGAACCCATCCAAAGACCTGATCCAGGTCTTGGATCATGGGCTCGATCGCGGCCTAGGGTTGGACATATGAGCAGGGATTTACTCCAGCTTTGGACGACCGACGTCGGCGGGGGCTTGCCTTTTGAGCCCCGCCTCCGCCGGCCGCCCTCCGCCTTCGGCCCAAGCCACGGAGGGAAAGAAAGGGTATGAGCCGGGCGCCCCCACAGCCGGACCTGTTTGCAGGCCTGGACGCCGAAGAGCCGCGACTGCCCCGTGTCCAGGTCCGTAACGATGCAGGGGGCGAGACTGCCGGGCTTGATACTCCAAGAGCGGACGACATTGTCAGCCGTCGGATGGACGTCACCTTGACGTGACCCAATCAAGCCCCTGACAATCCAGAGGCATCCAGCGATGAGCCGTACACGGACGCGGATGGTCCTCGAGAGGCCCGATGTGAGCGGACGACACCGGATGATATCCGCCATGACCCGATAGAGTCCGAGAGTGGAGCGAAAGGGGATGCGTCGTCGGCTCAGGGAGAGTGGAAGAAGAGCCGGGAGCGGACAAATAGAGGGCCGGGCGTCAATGGCCATTCGCCGCCGCGCGATGAAAACGACAAACAGTCAGGGCAGAACCCCAAGCCAACATCGGTCAGCGCTCGGATGACCATCACCTTGCCCAAAGGGCCGGTCCTGGCCGCGATCAAACGGGAGGCGGCGAAAGAAGGCCTAAGCGTCAGCCAGGCGGCGTTCCGAGCGCTGGCCCGTGGCGCCTGGCGTGCGGACCTCGATGTGGAGGATCGCCTAAACCGCCTTGAAGCCTCCCTCGCCGCCCATCGCAAGGCGACCGCGCGGGACTTCGCCCTGACGCAGGAGCTGGTCGCCGCGCTTGCTCAACTCGTCTGCGAGCGCCTGCCAGTGCACGACCTGCCGCCGATGCTGAAAGCTGCCGCGGCCCGGGATGTCGAGGTGATGCTGCGACGGGTGGTGGAAGCGGCGGGGCGAGGATGAGGCGGGACATCCCACGCCTTAGGCTCAGGCCTAGCCCACTGTCCCGCTGATCGTACCATTGTTAGTGACCGTCACGGTCCGGCCGTTTTTGCGGATCGCGAAGCCGGCCGCCCCGCCGATACCTGCGCCCATCTCACCCCAGTCTCCAGGGCCACCGCTTCCGGTGGCGATATTGCCAGAGGCGCCGGCAGCGCCGGCGCCTCCCCCAGCGCCGCCGGCGCCATTGACGCGCGTGACGGGCATCCCCGGCTGTCCAGTTCCGCCAGCCCCGCCGCCACTCCCAGTGCCAGCGGCGCCGTTCGGGCCTCCGGCCGCCCCATTCGGGAAGCCTCCCCCTCCGCCGCCGCCGTAAAAGGGCTGAGGCTCGCCGAAGGGGTCACGGACCCAGGAGCCGCCACCGCCTCCGCCGCCCCCGCCACCACGGATCGCGCCACCAGCGTTCACGAGCACGGCGATGTTTTCCTGAACAAAGAGGGCATCGCCACCGATGCCGCCGTTGACGCCGTTCTGAGTCTCCGCCCCCTCGCCGCCACTTCCGCCGCCGCCGTGTATCTGACCGCTGACTTGAAGCGTTAGCGTAATTGTGTAGCTCCCGGACGGCCAAACACCCGTGTCTATGGCGACGCCCCCGTTTGGCGTTCCCGCAGCGCCGGTTATCGTTGCCGCGTTCGCGACCTGAAAAGTGATTGTCGCGTTCTGCAATCCGTTATAGCCGGCCGCATTCGCCAACGCCCGCAGGTTCACCACGCCAGGACCCGCAGGCACCGCAATGGTGGCCGTAAAGACAGGCGGGGGCGGGGGTGGCGCGCCGCTGCGCACAACCTGCGTCCGGTTGCCGGCGGCATCGTAAGCATACTCAACAACCACGCCGTTCGAATAGGTCGCCCGCGTGATCCGTCCTTGGACGTCGTATTGGTACGTGACGGTCTCGGGGCTCTGAGCGAGGGCATCCCGCGCCAAAACGACGGCGACGCCTGAAGTCGACAAAAGCGCGAGCAACGACCGGCGGGATACGCGCATCGGCGATCTCCATCACTTCATACGCGAAGGACGCGACATCTTTTCGCGTTCTGGTTGACTCGAAGGAAAAGCGGATAGAGGGTGTTGTCAACTCCAAGATATGGAGACACCGATGCGGTATTTTGCAGGCGCGCTCGGGTTGCGGATAATTGTCGCAGTTCTCTCTTGTTGGTTCTTTGTTTTTGCAGGATTTCCAGTTCAGGCTCAATCGCTGCCGCCGGCGCCTGTCCGGTCCGCTCTTGATGAGAACGGCGTCGATCTGACAACAGGCGCGTTGTGGACGTGGACGCCGGGGATAGCCATCGGACACCCTGGCGCCGGCGGCCTGTCCTACGCGCGCTTTTATGATTCAGGCGCGCAAGGTTGGCGCGACAATCTGACCGGGACGATCAACAGTTCCGGATCGGCCTTCACGGTCTCCTTGTTCGGCGCATCGCAGGTGTTCACTGCTTCGGGCGGCGTCTTTACGCCGGTGGAGCCGAATGGGGCGGCGCTGACGTTCAGCAGCGGGACAAACCGCTACACCTACACAGGGCGCAACGGCGAAGTCGCCGTCTTTGATAAAGGCCTGGCCGGAAGCGCCCCGACCCAAGCCAATGAAGGTCGCTTGATCTCCTTCGCGCTACCCAGCGGCGAGATACAAGTATTTACCTACGTCACCTTGAACGCGACGAGCCAGCGTCTGCAATCGGTGACCAACAATTTCGGTTATCAGCTCAAATTTGACTACCAGAACAACGACCCCGCGACGGGCGGCCTCGTTCTGGTGAAGGCGACCGCGCTCAACAACGCGGTCGACTATTGCAACCCGAGCGCGGACACATGTTCTTACTCGCAAACGTGGCCGAGCCTCACGTTTAATGTGCCGAGCGGCAATCCGTCGCGGCCGACGACGGTCACGGACGCCCTTGGACGGGTGACGACTTACACCTACACAAACAACCGGATTACGGCTCTGCGCCGGCCAGCGAGCGGTGTCGATAATGTGATCGTCACCTACAACGCCACGAGCGGGTTCGTCTCGACGATCAACAACGGCGCGGGGACTTGGACCTACAACTTCCCGACGGTGCAAACGGGGTTTCGCACGGTCACGGTAACAGACCCGGTCGGGGCCAATTCTGGCATAGATCTGAATGGGACCAACACGGTTGAGTCCATCACCGATGGGGCAGGACGGACGATCGTTTTTGGCTATGATGCGGTCAATCGCATCTCCACTGAGACAATGCCCGAAGGAAACGGCGTTCAGTATTCGTATGACGCTCGCGGCAACGTCACTCAGCTGGTTTCGTTCGCAAAACCAGGCACGATCGCAAACGTCACACTGTTCAGCGCGACTTATGCGGCCGCATGCACCAATCCGGTCACCTGCAATCAACCCCTGTCCGTAACGGACGCCCGCGGGTTCAGGACCGACTACACCTACGACCCGACCCATGGCGGCGTTCTCACCCAGACGTTACCGGCCCCCACAGGCGCGGCGCCGGTAGGGACCGGCGTGCGTCCGCAGACGCGGATCACCTACGCCCAATTCAGCGCATTTTATAAAAACAGCGGCGGCACAATTGTCGCGGGGCCGTCCCAAGTCTGGCTTCCGACCGAAATCTCGGCCTGCGCCACGACAGCGTCCTGCGCCAACGGCGCTGATGAAACCCGGACAGTCATCGGTTATGGGGCGAACGGCGTCGCCAACAATCGCCTGCCGTTGACGCAAACCGTGCGGTCCGGGGACGGCAGCCTCACGACCACGACGACCAGCGCCTTTGACAGCGTCGGCAACCTTTTGACCCTCGACGGCCCCTTGAGCGGAACAGCGGACACCACCCGCCTTCGCTATGATGCTGCGCGCCAAACCATCGGCGTCATCGGTCCGGATCCGGATGGGGCGGGACCAGGCAAGCACCGGGCTCAGCGCATCACCTACAATCTGGATGGCCAGCCGACGGCGGTCGAGTACGGAACCGTCAACTCCCAATCCGATCCCGATTGGGCGCTGTTCGCGACGCTGGAGCGCGTCAATACTGTCTACAACGCCCAAGCCCTCCCCGTGCGCCAGGAGCTTGTTGCGCAAAGCGCCACCCAGGCGGTCATGCAGATGTCGTATGACGCCTCCGGCCGCCTGCAATGCGAGGCCGTGCGGATGAACCCCGCGGTGTTTGCCAGCCTGCCGGCTTCGGCCTGCACGCTGGGCGCGCAGGGCGCAAATGGTCCGGATCGGATCGTGCGCTACACCTATAACGGCGCGGACCAGGTGACGCAGGTGACAAGCGGTTTCGGGACCGCGAACGCCATCACCGAGGTGACGAATTTCTACACGAACAACGGCTTGCTCGCCGCAACGCAAGATGGCGCCGGCAATAGGACGAGTTACGAGTATGACGGCTTAGACCGGCTTGCGCGGCGCTATTATCCTAGCCCCACGACCCCGGGCCAGGGCTCTGTCACCGACTTCGAGGAATACACCTACAACGCCGCCTCTGCGATCACGCAGGAGCGCCGCCGCGACGGCCAGCTCATCGGCTACAGCTACGACAATCTTCTGCGGCTGACAATGATGGACGCCCCCGGCACGGGCGATGACGTGACGATGACCTATGACCTGTTCTCCCGCCAGCTGACGGCGGTGAAGAACGGGCAGACTCTAACTTTCGCTTACGACCAGCTCTCCCGGCTCACCAGCGCTGCGGCGCCGCAAGGCACGGTGAGCTATCAATATGACCTGGCCTCCCGCCGAACCCGGATGACCTGGCCGGACGCGTTCTATGTGGATTACGACTATGACCTAACAGACGCTGTCACGGCGATCCGGGAGAATGGGGCCGGCTCCGGCGCGGGCGTGCTGGCCACCTTCGCCTATGACGACCTCGGCCGCCGCACCAGCCTTGCCCGCGGTGGCGGGGGCGGGGCGGTCACCACTTACGGCTATGACGCCGCCTCGCGCTTGCAAACGCTAACGCAAAACCTCGCCGGCACGGCGCAGGATCTCACCCGCACCTTCACCTACAACACCTCGTCCCAAATCCTCTCCCGTGCGAGCAGCAACGCCGCCTACAACACGCCCGTGCCGTCCAACGGCACGACGAGCTACACCGACAACGGCCTGAACCAATACACCGGCATCACGCAAGCGGCGCCCACCTATGACGGGCGCGGCAATCTCACGGCCTTGGGCACGAGCACCTTCGGCTATGATGTCTTCAACCGCCTGACCAGCGCCACGCCCGCGGGCGGGACCGCCGCCAGCTTCGCCTATGACGCCCTTGGGCGTCTGCGGGAGGCGGTCGCGGGCGCGGCGACGACGCGCTTCCTGTATGACGGTGCGCAGGCCATCGCGGAGTATGACGGCGCCGGCGCGCTGCTTCGCCGGTATGTCTTTGGTCCGGGTCTGGACGAACCGCTTGTCTGGTATGAGGGCGCAGGCACGGCCGACCGCCGCTGGCTGATCGCCGATGAGCGCGGCTCCATCATCACGACCGC
>JAGWZH010000171.1 GCA_018971945.1 Alphaproteobacteria bacterium
GCCGACGACGTCGCAGCGTTTGGCGAAGTCTACAGCGGCAAAGCTCCGCAATCAGTGGACGCCAGTCAAACATTGTTTGATTTTCAATGACGTAGAAAGTGCAGCTTTATGGCGCATGCCCGCTCGGGCATACCAAGCTCGACAGCACGGTGCGCTATCTGGGCGTGGAAGTGGAAGACGCGCTGGCCATCGCGGAAAGCATTGACGTCTAACGCGGCGCCGGCCCGGATTGGGATTGCGCGACTGCATCAAGGCTCAGACAAACTCGCAGCAATCCAAGCGCCAAGCTCGGGATCGTCCAACACGTATTCTGATCGACCATCCAGACGCAGCACGAGTTTAAGGCGCAGGAGCTTTCGCAACGCCGTCTGCAATTGAGCCGTCGACGGCGGCGGCGCCGCAATCGCTTGGCCGATGCTCATGCGACTGACCTCGGAAAAGGGCGAGGAGCTGCCGAGCGCGAAGTGCGCCAGCAGACCGCGCTGAAGCGGCGTCAGCGAGAGCCAGATGCGGTCATAGCCGAGATCATTGGCCAGGCGCGCCCGCAGCGCTTGCGCGGAGACGCCCACATTGCGCACAGGATCGAGCGCCAGCTGCTCAAGCAGCTTACGCAAGAAGAACGGACTTCGATGCGCGCCGTGGAACGCTTCCAATACGGCCTGCCGCGGCAACTTCGGGCCGACAATTTGGGCGAATGCAGCGAGCAGGTGATCAACAAAGGCGTCGTCCAACGGCGGAAAGTCGATCGCCGTGGCGAACTGAAAGAACGGCGCGGCGCGCCGCGCAAACATGGCGTTGAGACCATCTCGGTTCGAGCCCGTGAATACGGCGGCGATGTTCGCTTTACGTATGTCGAGGCTTGTGCGAAGCGCGGCGATCAAGGAGGCGTTTCCCGGTTCAGCGGCAAGCTCCTGCACTTCATCGAACAGGATGAGCGCTTTGCGTTTGCCGCTTGTCAGTTTAGCGAAGAGATCATCAATGTGCGCCAATTGATCGCCAGAAGAGGCGATTGCGGATTTGAATTCCAACGCCGCTTCGCCTTGGACGCCGGCGGCGCCGGCGCCAACCTTTACGCTGGGCTTGAGGCCTTCCGCAGCGAGGCCAATCCGTGTGAACAGCGGCCCACCCTTGAGCGCAGTTTCCAGTGCCCGGATCAACACAGCGGTCGGCGCCAAAGGCGACGCCCAAAAATTCACGTATACAACTGTCCGCTTGGCGTTCTCGGCCACTGGCGTCAGATCTTTGAGCAGAAACTCGGTCTTGCCAGTTCGCCGACGGCCAAACAGGACGAGCGCATTGGCCAGCCCCTTGTCTATCAGGGCGAAGTGGGTTTCAGCGAGGGTCGTGCGAGGGAAGTGCCACGGGTCTTGGGGAGAGCTCATTAGCTATATTTAGCGCGATTCGGCTAATTAGCCATCGGCAGCTAAATGTGGCTAAATCCTTGGTCGCCATCAAGGCTGGCAGCTGTGCCCCTGGCCGTGCCGAGTCTGTCGCGTTAGGCCCCGATCGGCATCTCAGCGGCATTGGGTGCGTCCGCTTTAGGAAGGCATGTTGCCGCTAAGATTGAATGTCTCGTGTTGGGATTGAGGCCTCTTTTTTGCCCAAACTCAAAAAGAGGCTGAACGCGCCAATTCCAGGGTTGCGTTTCACGTCACGCTTACTCCCCTGCTTTGAACACCGTCCGCAAAAGTGCTGACAGCGCTTGCCGCCAGGTTTCGCACCGCGGCGCCGTCACCCAAGCCGACCATGACCGCCGCCGTCAGGAGGCGTGACAGAAGGCTCGCGTGGATATCCGTTGCCGGGTCCCCGGGTAGGATTCGAACCGGGCGTTCGCGGGCGTTCGCCGCTGTCCGTTTGAGTGGCCGTTTCCCCTTGTAAAAGAAGCAGTTTTCGAGTTTTCGTGTTCGCGGTCATTCTCGTCTGTATGTCCCCTCTCGCGGCCCAAAAGGGGACATGGGAGGGGACATGAGACGGCGTGGCTCCCGAGGGGACATGGAAGCGAAAGACGGGCAATGAGTTTGAACCGCCTCACCGACAAGATGGTGCGCCAGGTGCGTGAACCTGGTTGGTACATGGACGGCGCTGGACTTCGTTTGCGAGTCCGCATCAACCCCAATACGGGCGTCGTCTGTCGTACTTGGGTGCTTCGCCTCACGCTTCCCGGGGGCGCAAAACGCGAAGTCAGTCTGGGCACGCCGGCAGAGGTCGGCCTTGCCGATGTCCGGCGAAAGGCTGAGGCCATGCGCGAGGCGGCGAGCTCGGGCGAGCCGTTGAGGGCGGTGCTGAAAGCGCCTCTCGCAGCGGCGCCAAAGCCTACCTTCAAGGAAGCCACCATCGCCTTCTTGAAGGTCCACACGAAGTCGCTGAAGAACCCGAAGAACGCGGCCCAATGGCGCACGACGCTGGAGACCTATGCCTGGCCGAGCATCGCGGACGTCAGTGTGGATCAGGTCGATCGCGGCATGGTGCTGCGGATCGTGGAGCCGCTCTGGGGCGTCAAGACTGAGACCGCCAACCGCGTGCGCGCCCGCATCGCTGCAGTGCTGGACTGGGCGGCCGAGGCCGGCCACCGCGACCCGAACGCCCCTAATCCTGCCCGCAAGGAGCAGTTCAAGAAGTCGCTGCCGGCCCAGAACAAGGTGCAGAAGGTTAAGCATCACGCGGCGCTTGCGATTGACGAGGCGCCGGCCTTCATCCGGACGCTTCAGGACAAAGGGAGCGTCGGGGCGCGCGCCTTCGAGTACTGCATCCTTACCGCCACGCGAACGTCCGAAACCCTCGAAGCGCGCTGGTTCGAGATAGATCTTGAGCAGGGCGTTTGGACCGTTCCCGCCGAGCGGATGAAAATGGGCGTGGCGCATCGGGTGCCGCTCAGCCCCAGGGCCATCGAGATCCTGGTGGAGATGCGGGCGCTGAGGCGCGATGATGATTTCGTCTTTCCAGGGGCCAAGAAGGGCAGGCCGCTCTCGAACATGGTGTTCTTGATGTTGTTGCGGAAGATTGGGCGCGACGACATCACTGCCCACGGGTTCCGGTCGACCTTCCGCGATTGGTGCTCTGAACGAACCGAGGTGTTGGGGGAAGTGGCCGAAGCGGCGCTCGCTCACGCCGTCGGAAGCAAGGTGGAAGCCGCCTACCGCCGCGGAGACTTGTTCGACAAGCGGCGCGCCCTTATGGAGCGCTGGGCCGCATTTCTCCAGGCGGCGCCCGTGAGTTCTGACTAGCGCCAAAGGTGCCCAAACGACGAAACCAAGGCCATTGGCCAAAGAACGTGCTAGCAAATTCAACGCGACGTGTTAAATATGCAAGGATGATTCCGCGCCTCGCCAAACAAGATATCGAAGAAGCCCTGGCTCGGCAGGCCGCCGTCGCCATAATCGGGCCGCGGCAGGTCGGCAAGACCACGCTCGCCTTGGAAATCGCGGACAGCACGTCGAGCGTCTATCTTGATCTGGAGTCTCCGGCCGACCGGGCCAAGCTGCAAGAGCCGGAGCTCTTCTTCGCGCAGCAGAGCGGCGAACTTGTCATCCTTGATGAAATCCACCGGGCGCCAGGCATCTTCCAGCCGATGCGTGGCGTTATTGATCGGGCCCGTCGTGCCGGTCGACGCACAGGGCTTTTTCTCATTCTTGGCTCGGCCAGCATCGACCTCTTGCGCCAATCGGGGGAGTCGCTGGCTGGACGCATCGCCTATGTGAATCTCACGCCGATTACCGCACTGGAGATCGAGGCGAGCGTGCAGGCCCGTGATCGCCTTTGGCTGCGCGGGGGATTTCCGGAAAGCTTGCTGGCCTCGTCGGATCGGCAAAGCATGGCCGTGCGCAACGATTTCATCCGCACCTATCTGGAGCGTGACGTCCCGGAGTTCGGTCCGCGCATTCCTGCAGAAACGCTGCTGCGCTTGTGGACGATGCTGGCGCACAATCAAGGGCAAATGCTGAATGCGTCGCGTCTTGCTGCGGCGTTGGAGATCTCCTCGCCAACCGTCTCGCGTTACATTGATCTGCTTGCCGATCTTCTGCTTGTTCGCCGGCTTTCGCCGCTGGTCGCCAATGTTGGCAAGCGCCTGGTCAAGTCGCCCAAGGTCTATGTGCGCGACAGCGGTCTTGTGCACGCCTTGCTGCGCCTGCAAACGCTCGACAGCGTGATCGGCCATCCGGTCGCCGGCGCGAGTTGGGAGGGTTTCGTCCTAGAATCCTTGCTCGCCGCCGCTCCACCGGACGTGCAGCCAAGCTTCTACCGCACGTCTGCGGGCGCCGAACTCGA
>JAGWZH010000172.1 GCA_018971945.1 Alphaproteobacteria bacterium
GCCGCACCCACGAACGCGACTTCGCCGAAGCCGAACCCGCTTTGTTGCGCCTGATGCAGGAGCGACATGATTGGGAGC
This sequence comes from Alphaproteobacteria bacterium, assembly GCA_018971945.1. Classification (GTDB taxonomy): domain Bacteria; phylum Pseudomonadota; class Alphaproteobacteria; order Caulobacterales; family Aquidulcibacteraceae; genus REEB509. The sequence goes on from JAGWZH010000172.1 coordinate 79, forward strand.
TTCTAATCGTTGGCTTTCTCGAACTCGGCGAAGCATGGGGCCCGTATCAGCATCGCGTTCGCCGCCAGGGTTTCATGCCCTATCTCGAGATGCTTCGCGTTTTGGCCGATTGCGACATCAACATTGCGCCGCTCGAGCTTGGCGACATGTTTTGCGAAGCCAAGAGCGAGCTCAAGTATTTCGAGGCGGCGCTTGTGGAGACGCCAACGGTGGCTTCCCCGACCGAACCGTTCGCCGCCGCCATCGAGCATGGCGTCACCGGGTTTCTGGGCGCTGACAGCGACCAATGGTACGACGCCCTTCGCCGGCTTCTGCAGGACGAGGCTCTCCGGGGCGAGATCGGCCGGAACGCGCGCTATGCAGCGCTGGAGCGGTTCGGGATCGAGGCGACCGTCAGCGGGGCCGAACGCGCGCTGATCGAAGGAAAGCCGCGTGAAAGGCCCGACCCGCCAAAGGAAAGAAGAGCTTTGTCAATCGCCAACCTTGAACAACGACGCCTGAAAATCGACTGGATTATTCCGCGCCTCATCATTGGCGGGGGCGGCCATCGCAACATCTTGCGGGCGGCTCACCACCTTCAGTCGTTCGGTCACGATGTGGCGCTGCACTTCACGAGTTCGGATGATCAAGCGAGCCAGCTCGGAAGCCTGGTGCGGAACCACTTCTACCCATTCGAAGGCTCAGTGAAAGCTTACGACGGGCAGTTCCGCATGACCGACGTCATCTTCGCGACGCACTGGACGACCGTCGACGCTGCGCTGCGCGCGCAGGATCGAACAAAAGAAATCATGTATTTTGTGCAGGATTTCGAACCGGCGTTCGCCCCAATGGGCTCCGAATACGTTCTTGCGGAAAACACCTATCGGTTAGGCCTCTACTGCATCACCTCGGGCCCGTGGTGCGAAGTCATGCTGAAGCGGGATTTCCAGGCTGAAGCGGACCATTTCCGCTTCCCTGTCGATATAGACGTTTACAAGCCCACTCCGCGGACCAAGCCCAATACCAACCTTGTTTTCTTCGCCAAACCGGAGATGCCGCGTCGGTGCTTTGAGATCGGCGCGATGGCGCTGGGCCACGTCCATCGCGCACGGCCGAACGTGGAAATCATCATGTTCGGCTCTTCAAAAGCCAAAGAGCAGCGCGTTGACTTTCCAGCGACCTACCTCGAAGTCGTCCCGACTATCCAAGATCTCGCTCAAATGTACGCCAATGCAGACGTCGGCCTAGTCTTTTCAACCACCAATCCTAGCTTGGTTCCCTATGAGATGATGGCGTGCGGTTGCCCGGTCGTCGATCTGCGGCGCCCCGGCAATGAGGTGAATTATGGCGATCGAACCGACATAGCCTATCTGGCCGATCCAATTCCGGAAAACATGGCGCGCGAGATCGTGGCGCTGCTCGACAACGCCGAAGATCGGGCGGCGCGGCGCAGCGCGGGCCTTGAGTTCGTCCGTGGGTTCCCGAGCGAGGAAGGGATGGCGCGTCGGATTGAGGAGCTGATTTTCAACCGCATGGCCCAGCGTCATTCGCTGTCGCTCTGATATAAAGGACGCATCACAGATCGCCTGTTTGATCGCAGTCAGGGGCCAGTTCCGCCACGTTGACGGACCGGATTGGACCGTACCCGTTTGAGGCGGCAAGCTAGGGTGAAGTGCGTTGCGCCGGCTTTGGGTCATCTCTCATTACGATCGGGGGGGCGGCGCGGCCGACTATGTCCTTGGGATGCTTCGCGCATACCGCGCCCTTGGGGGAGACCTCCTTGTAGTAAGCACCGCCGACTTATCGGTCGCGGCGCGAATGGCGCTGCGGAACGTCGCTGACGCGCTGATCGAGCGGGAGAATTTGGGCCTTGATTTCGCGAGTTGGCGTTTGGGCCTTGAGCAAAGGGACGGTGGGGCCGGATATGACGAAATCATCCTGGCGAATGACAGCATTTTTGGACCATTCGCAGACATCAGCCCCTTTCTCGCTAGGCTGCGAGACCCCGCTTCGCCCTTTCTGGGGCTGACGCTCAGTTTGGAGGTGGAGCCGCATGTCCAAAGCTTTTTCATGGGCTTCAACATGTCGCGCTTTCCCCGCCTCGTATTTGACGATTTCTGGGACGGAGTTCGCCCTTTGACCAACAAGCGGGCCATCATCGAAAACTATGAGATAGGCCTGTCACGACGCATCGCGGAAGCCGGTATTCCCCTGTCAGCGGTTTTTGACATGCGCGCCGCACCATGCCCAAGCGCAGCTTCATTGATATGCCAAGTGGCGCCGGAGAAGCCTTCCCTGGCGAGGATTAGGGCGCTTTGGGCCGCCATGCGGTCGCGGGTGGGCAACCCCATGATTCATTACTGGCGCGAGGCGCTTTTGGCGGGCGTTCCGTACGTCAAGGTGGAACTGCTGCGAGATAATCCCTACGGCGTCCAGCGGAGCCTGATCCACGGTGCGATCGGTCGATACGGCGGAGGGCACCTTGCCCAGGTTCGGTCCCACCTCTCCTATCTCCGCTCCTTTGAAGCGCCCGGTTCGTCGCTGCCGTAAATTGGCGTCAAAGCTTGGCGCTTCATCCCGCCAGCGGGAATGCAACGCGAACGGCGCCTGTGTCCAAGGTCGGGTCATACGCAGGAGAAAAGTAGGGATCGCGCGAGATGCGCCCGCCCCACCGCCGCCTGAACGCCTGCGCTTCGCGCGCCCGTCGTCGCCGCTTTTCGATGGTATCGTCGGCCTTTCGCGACTGGCTCTCGTCATGCAGCAGAACAGCGTCGCCACGATAAACGACGTCCAAACCGCGTTCCCCCAGCCGCAGGCAATAGTCGATGTCATTGAGGGTAACGGGGTAGTCTGCCTCGTTGAAGCCGCCCAAATCCTTATAAAGGGATAGGGGAGTCAACAAACAGGCAGCAGTGACGGCGCTGCGGGCCCCCACGCTTGAGATCTCTGGATCCAACTCCGCTTGCGGCCCCGGCAATCCCCGCCATAGATGGCCGCAAGTGCCGCCCAGCCCAAGGGCGACCCCCGCGTGTTGAATGTCTCCCGATGCATAAACAAGACGCGCGCCGACAGCGCCGACTGTGGGATCCTGAACGCTACAAACCATTCGCGCCAGCCAATCGGCTCGAAGCGGCCGCACGTCATCGTTAAGCAGCAGTAGGTATCGGCCATGGGCAGCCGCGGCGCCGGCGTTGACTAAGCGAGAGAAATTGAAAGGCTCGGGGCGGCGAAGCACCTGAAGGTCGAGCCGCTGCGCGGCGTACTCGAGCACTGCCGGAAGGCGCTCATCTTGCGATCCGTTGTCCACCACAATGACCTGCATAGAGGGATAGTCTGTTACCTCGACGAGGCCCCGAAGGCAGAGATCAAGGAGACCTATTCTGTATTTTGTCGGTATCACCACCGAGACCAGCGGCGCCGGAACTGGCGTGGCAGAAACCGGCTCGTGTTGCCAGAGCGGCTTAAGCGGCGCGGCCCGACGCACAAGCGGTAGCGGAATGCGTCCAATGGAGCCCGGGCCAAACTCCGACGCAAGCTCTCTCAGCCGGAGACGCGGATCGCCGGTTCCCCGATACACCGCGTTCCGAAAGAAGACAGGCAGGGATGCGAAGTCCCAGTGCTGCGCCCTGATCCGATCCCAGCAGGGTTTTGGCCGGACCCCGGCCGCGCCTTCCTCCGCGTCGGCATAGAGGGCGACAAGGGTTTTATTCTTCGCGAAGGTGTCCGCCGCGATTGAAGGGGCGTGTTCGGAAATCTGATCGCGTCTGTCGGCACACGCGAAGATTTCATCCCAGCGGACTTCCTGGACCTCCGCTTCGACCCCGGCGCACGGCAGCCCATCCGGAGCCGGCGCCGGCGCGGCCAAGTTCGGAAGGGCCCCCGCGGGAAGGGCCCCAAAGCCGGATAGCTTTAGTCGGGATGCGGCGGCGAACAGCCGGCGCAAGCCGTCGGGTTCGGCAACAAGCTGGACCGCCCGGCGCACAAAGAACTCAGAGACCGCGATGGTGGACAACCGCCGTAACGCCAAGCTTTCAAAGCAATAGACTCCCGGCCATCCAGCGAGCGTTAACTCCAGTTTGGCTCGGC
>JAGWZH010000045.1 GCA_018971945.1 Alphaproteobacteria bacterium
GCGACTGGCGAGGCCGTTGGCAAACGCTGGCGCCTCGGCGGCCCCTGGGCTTAGGGCCCGCCACCCCATCAGAAGGCCTTGTCGCGCACGCGTCGGCTTGACCAAACGCTCAAGAGCCCTTGTTCGACCAGCGGGGAAGAGAGCGCCAGCGTGGGGTCTGGCGTTCGACGTTCATCGCCTGCTCCAAACGTGCGCGCGACGCCCTAAGTCCTACCCTCCCGTCCTTTAGGCTCCAGCTCCTCGTGGCTGGGAAGCCTCTCAGAACTGTCGCGAACAATGCCTTTCTGAGCCGGTCGCGTCATCGCTTCCAGGGTCCCGGCCAGACGCCCAGACCTCAGGACCAAACCTCTTGATAGATCATTTGAATTTCGTCCGCGCTCGGTACTCTTGGGTTGTTTGTGGGCGACCCTGATTCAAGCGCTTGCATCGCCATGGTGGGCAGCAGCCGGCGCCATTTGTCTGCATTGATCCCAAAGGCGGATGGGGAGGGCGTCTCAAGATCCCGGTTTAGCGCCTTGAGCTCCGCGATCAGACGTTCCACCGCCAGATCATCGGGTTCATCACCGGCAAGGCCCATGGCGCGCGCGCATCGGGCATAGCGGGGGAGAGCGCTGGGCGCTGTCCAAGCTGTGACCGCGGGCAACAGCATCGCGTTCGACAGACCATGCGGAACATGGAAATGCGCCCCGATGGGTCGGCTCATGCCATGAACGAGAGCCACGCTCGCATTGGAGAACGCGATGCCCGCTTTGGTCGCGCCGATCATCATCGCTTCCCGGGCCTCCTCGTTGTCGGGATCGGTATAGGCGCGGCGCACATGGGGAGCGATGGCGGCCATCGCCGCCAAGGCGAAGCTGTCGGAGAAAGCGTTGGCGCGCCGCGAAACATAGGCCTCGATTGCGTGAGTGAGGGCGTCTATCCCGGTATCGGCGGTGAGCCGCGGCGGCATGCTCAAGGTCAATTTGTAATCAACCAGCGCCGCGACCGGCAGATAGGCGAGACCAGCGCAGAGCATTTTTTCATCGCTCGTGTCATCGGTGATAACCGCGAAACGGGACGCCTCCGATCCTGTGCCCGCGGTGGTTGGGATCGCGATGATGGGCAACCCCGCCTGGTTTTGCAGATGCGGGGTTTTGTAATCCCGGCAGAGGCCGCCGTGGCGCGCCAGGATCGCCACCATCTTGGCGCTGTCGATCGGACTGCCGCCGCCAAATCCGATCACGCAATCATGGTCGCCGGCCTGTAGGCAGGCCAAAGCGCGTTCGATGGACGCCACGGTTGGTTCGGGCGCCGTCTCGGCGAACACCCGCGCGCTGCGCCCTGCAGCCGACAGGGAGCCGAGCAGCGCCTCCGCCTTTCCGGAGCTCCACAGATAAGGGTCGGTCACAAGAAAGGGGCGCGACAGGCCAAGCTCCGCCATCACCGCTGCGAGTTCTCGTGAGGCGCCACCGCCTATAAGGAGAAGGCGTGGGAAGGCGACCTGCAGCGTCATGGGAGAAACTCCTCTCTGGATGGAAATGGCGGTCGCGCCAGGGGTCTTCGTGGCGGAGCCCAGCCCCGGGCGCGGCGCTGGAAAGCTCATATCAGCGCCTTGCCCAGATTGTCGCCGAGACGATCAATCCAGGGCCACGCCTCACGCGCCATGCGGGAAAGACGCATCCATCCATCGTTTTTGCCCTCACTCAGCGCAGCGCTCGCCCATGCCTCTTGCGCCAGGATCTGACGATAATGAAACAATGTCTGAAGACGGTTCAGGTCAAGTTCGCCTTGCGGGAGAAACCTCTCCGAGCGAGTGCTGGCGCACTGCAACGCGCAGCGATCGCCATCGCTTTCAAAGCACGAAGACAATCTTTTGGCCGATCAGGGCTGCTAAAGCCTTGCATGCCGTCATCTTGACGTTCCTCAAAACCTGTGCGGAAGACGTGACGCATGCGCGCCTTGTTTCTTTCGATCGCTCTTCTGCTTACGGCGTGTTCGCCTTCAAACCCCGAGCCAGGGCCTCCGGTCGCTGCGGGCGCGCCTTTTCCCGACCTCTATGAGGGGCCGGCGGACATCCTCACCGTCATGGACGCGGGCTATCCCATGTATGTCGTGACGGCGCGGGTGGAGGGCTATGATGGGCCCATCGATCTGTTGCTCAACGACCAAGCCGCCGACCTCGGCGAGACAGCGCCCGAAACGCTGGCCGGGCGCACCGCGATCCTGGCTGTCATCACCGAGCGGCGTAACGCCCTGGCGGCGTTAACCCTCGACGGCGCGCCCCTGATGGCGCCGACCGAAGCTGTAGCGGACCCCGCCGCGCGCGTCGTTATCGGCGTTCTTGAAGGCGCGGCTGCGCCGACCTCCTCTGATCTGCCCGATGTCTTGACGATCGCCGCCGAAGACGGGCGGATCGTCACCTTTGAGGCCTTTGTGACCCCTGAGATGACCGTCGCGGAGGGACAAACGGTCACCGCCACCTATGTCGAAGATCTGGTGCGAACGATCACCAAGTTCCGGCCAGCCCCGTCAATCCCTCTCAGTTCCGACGCTGAGGAGGCGGCGCGGTGAGATTCACCCGCCGCAGCTCCTCGATCGTCCCTGACCTTGCGATGCGGCCTTCCACGAGTTCCGCGCCCGTGAGCGCAAAGATCCGGCCGTCCGTGAAAACGGGCCGCGCGTTGCCATACCAGTCCACGCAGGAGACTTCGCAACGATAGGCCGGGTCGACAGCGTTCTCGCCGGCGGAGAGCGCGCCAAGATTTGAGAGGCGGCCCTCAGCGTCGAAGCGGAGGAAGGAGACGTCGCTGTCCGCGCTTTCCCATGGGTGACGAGAGGGATCGCCGTCGCGGCCGGCGGTGGGGATGCCAATGAGCCCCGCACCGTCAGCGTCGACCCTGCTGTTGAAGGCGTGGGAACGGCCCTCGGTCTCGAACCGGTCTCGAAGCGTGAAGGTTTCGGCCAGTCGCGGCTCGCCGCCAAGATCCAGATAGGTCAAAGCCAAGCCCCCGCGATCGCGATAGCCTGTAAGGACCATATCGTCCCCGACGCGCTCAAGCCTGATCGCGCCATGGGGCGCTTGGAGGACAAGCGCTTGGTTCGGGCGCTCCAAAGGGACGGCGACGACCCGGCCAGGCGGGACGCGGCGGCCCGGGGCCGGCGGCGCCGTTCCCGTCTCGGCGCGGCCAGCGTAAACGAGGTAGTCCTCGGTGAAGCGCGCTTCATAGCTGCCCGCCCCGATATCGGGGAGGGCCTCGTAAGCGCCGCGAACGCCAGGAGACCGACGGACGGACCAAGCGTTGGGGGCGAGCGTCAGCAGGGAGAAATTGTCCGAGCATTGCTGCTCGGCCAAAGCCCTGAACGCGCCTTGCGCCATCGCCATGGCGAATTGGTTCAAAGGCTCGCCCTGGACGGTCGAGGCGCGGGGCGCCCCGACCCCGATCGGCGCTTCATAAAGAACGCCAGGGAAGCCCTCGGGCTCGCCGCCTTGCTTGGCGCGGTCGCAATAGCCCAGGGTCCGATACCGGGCCTGATCGGCCTGATCGGGGATCGTCCATAAATAGACCGCCCGTGGGGTGACGTAGAACTCCCGATGGGACGAGCCGATAAAGCCTTGCGCCCGGCAATCGAGTTCATCGCCCGCGACAGCCCCGCCGAGAGGACAGACTGTGATCACATGGATCATCGGCGTCGCGACAGGGAGCAGGGGCCTGTAAATGTCTGTGGCTGCGAAGAGGGGTCGACCAGGAGACAGGCGAGGATGATCCGCGTCGGCGATGAGGCGGCGAATCGAGGGGTAGGCGATGGCGCGATATGGGTCGAGATCTTCGATCTGAACCGGCGCGTAAAAGACGAGCTGGTCGCCGATGATGCGGGTGGCGTAATTCTCGGTGTCGTAATAGTCCGCCGAGGATAGATAATAGACGCCTTCGCGGTCGATCGAGCCGTCAGGCCGCAAGGTGAAAATCGACAGCTCGGTGGCCATTTCCGCATAGCTGTAGCCTGTCACCAATATCCGGTCGTCGAACACCAGCATCTCGTCGATCCAAGACGAGGTGAAGCCTGGCCGATACACATTGACACGATCCGACACCGCCATGGTGCGGATATTGACGGAGAAGAGGCGTCCGTCCTGCAGGACGATCAGATGATCGCCGATGCGCTTGATGATGTCGCCTTCGTCGACGCCGCGCTCTTGGACATTGGTGATGGATTGCGCGCCCTCCGCAGCGATCGTGGCGCCGGTGACGACGACAGGGGCGGGCGCTGCGGCAGGGCTCGAGCCGGGCGGCGGAGGGGGCGGCGGGGGAGGCGGTGGGGGAGGCGGTGGGGGAGGAGCCCCTGGCATCGCCGCAGTCGGCGGCCCGCCATAAACGCTTGGAATAGGACCGCGCGCACGGGGCCCCGTCGCATCCCGCAGCCAACGGCGGAACTCCGCCTCGCTCGCGAAAGGGGTCAGGGTCTCGCTCGTCAGGCGTTCAAGGCGCGCCTGCTCCTGCTCGGCGGCGCGCACCGCGCTCTCTGATGGCGCCTGCGCCGCCGCGCTCGCCCCCAAGGCCAAGCCGAGAGCCGCTAATATGGCTGGTGCTGCTCGCATATTCCTTTGCTCCGTGCCCTTCGCCCGACAAAGGATCCGCCGAATGTGGAGAGATGAAGGCGACGCCAGCAGGGCTGCGGCGACCGCTCAGTGCTGGCTGGGAGGCATCCGCACCACAAGACCGTCAAGCTCTGCGGTCACTTTGATCTGGCATGAGAGGCGCGAGGTCGGCTCCACGTCGTTGGCGAAATCCAACATGGACTGCTCCATGCCCCCAGGCTTGCCCGTCTTGTCCGCCCAAGCCGGATCGACATAGACATGGCAGGTCGCACAGGCGCATGCGCCGCCGCAGTCCGCGTCGATGCCGGGAATTGCATGCTTAACCGCGCCTTCCATCACGGTTTGGCCGACAGCCGCCTCGATGGTGTGCTCTTTGCCGTTATGCTCGATATAGGTGATCTTGGGCATGAGGGGCGTTCCGCTTGCTACCGTTCTGTTGGGGGCCAATGCGACGGCGCGGCCTTTAGCTCAAGGGCCGCGCCTGCGCGACGATCTCTTTCATCGGCACTGACATATCCTGAAGCCGCTCGAACGCAACCGTTTGTCCCCTCTGGATGAGCTGTTTGGCGCCCAAAAACTCCGCAGGCCGATTGACCGCGTCGACCGCGATCAGTTTGTCGCCGGCAAAATAAAAGGCGGCGAAGCCTTGCGGCCCCGGCTCACCGCGCAGAACCAGACGGTCATAGCCCTGGAACAGGCCGGCAATCTGCAGCTTCAAATCATATTGGTCGGACCAGAACCAAGGCGCTTCCAAGGCCGGAGGAGACGCCTTGAGGATCGCGGCGGCGGCGAGCTTCGCCCCCTCGATGGCGTTGTGGACGCTCTCCAGCCGGCAGAGCCTGCCGCCATAAAAAGATATCGGCCGGCGGGCGCAATCGCCGATGGCGAAAATGGCGGGGTCGGAGGTGCGCGTATCGGCGTCAGTGAGGATCCCGTCTTCGGTTTTGAGGCCTGCGGCTTGAGCCAAGCCCATCTCGGGAAGAACGCCCACCCCAACGAGGACAAGGTCGGCGGCGACTTCGCTCCCGTCTTTGAGGCCCACGCTCTCGACATGATGGTCGCCAGCGATGAAAGCGGCCTGGGCGGACAAGGCGAATGTCACCCCCTCGGCAGTATGGCGCTCCAGGAAAAAAGCTGAGACCTCAGGGCTTGTGACCCGGGACAAGGGCCTCGGCGCCGCCTCGATGACGGCGACCTCAAGGCCCAAGCCGCGGGCGACGGCGGCGGCTTCGAGACCGATATAGCCCGCACCGATCACCGCGAGCCGCGCCCGGGGCCGGATCCAGGCGCGGATCGCGTCCACGTCGGCGGCGGTCCGAAGGCGGAATACGCCGGGAAGATCCGCGCCCGGGACGGGCAGGGCCCTGGCGCGAGAGCCGGTGGCCAAGATCAAGGCGTCATAAGCGATGTCCTGGCCGTCATCGGTGCGAACGGTTTTTGCCGCGCGGTCGATGGCGGTGGCGGCTGCGCCGAGCCGGAGGACCAATTTTTCTTGGGCATAGGCCTCACGGTCGCGCAGCAAAAGCCGGTCTTGGTCCCACTCGCCTGACAGATATTTTTTTGACAAAGGCGGGCGTTGATAAGGCGGCAGGGGTTCCTCGCCGATCACTGTGACCGCGCCTTCAAAACCCCCGGCGCGGAGCCGCAAGGCCGCCTCTCCGCCAGCCTGGCCTGCGCCGATGATGACAACCCTTTCCACAGCCTGCGTCACCGCGCCTTATCCCTCTTTGTCGGCTTCACCCGGGCCGCAGCCCGACCATTACGAAGGTGGCGCGGGAGAGGCAAGCAGGGCTTGAAGCCGGCCCCGCTTCGCCGCAGCATCCGCCTATGCAGAAGGCGGCAGTCGAATCGGAGGAGCGGCCCCTAGAGGACGAGGCGGCGACGCTGGCTCTGGGCGCCCGGCTCGCCGGGCTTTTGCGGCCAGGAGAGTTTTTGGGGCTGAAGGGGCCCTTGGGCGCGGGAAAGACCACGCTGGCGCGTGGGCTCATTCGCGCCTGGACGGGAGACGATGCGCTTGAGCCGCCAAGCCCAAGCTATACCCTAGCCCAGATCTATGAAGGCCCCGCAGGGGTTTTGTGGCACATGGATCTCTACCGGCTTCGGACGCCTGAAGAGGCTTTGGAAATCGGCCTTGAAGAGGCGCTTGCGACGGCCTTGTGCATTGTGGAGTGGCCAGAGCGGCTGGGGCCTTTGTCGCCGCCCTCGCGCATGGAGCTTGCATTGAGGGACGACCAGGGACGCCGGACAGCCCGCCTCAGCTGGTTCGGAGACGCCGCAGCTCGGCGCAAGGAGTTCGGATTTTTATGAGCGATTATCGCGCACAGGCGCTCGCCGCGCTCCTAGCCCAAACCGGTTGGGACAAAGCCAAACGCGTCCCGCTCGCCGGCGACGCCAGCACCCGCGCCTATGAACGCTTGGCGCTGGGGGGTCGGACCGCCATCCTGATGGACGCCCCGCTGAAGGAAGACCCGCCCTGCCCGCCAGACGCGACGCCGGAGCAGCGCAAGGCGCTCGGCTGGAACGCCCGGACGCGGCTCGCCGCGTCGCGGGTGGAGGCGTTCGCGGCAGTGGGCGCCTATCTGACAAGCCTCGGGCTCACAGCGCCCGCGGTGTTTGGCCTCGACGCCGCAGCAGGTTATGCGGTGCTGGAAGACCTCGGCCAAGATCTGTTCGCTCTCGCCATCCCGCAAGGGGCGTCGGAAACCGCCCTCTATGCGCGGGCGGGGGAAGTGCTCGCCGCCGCGCAGGCCGTGGCGCCGCCCGCAGCGCTCGACGGCCCAGGGGGAGCGTGGCCGCTTTTGGGTTTCGACGCTTTGGCGCTCGAGACCTATATGGAGGTGGTGCGCGAATGGCTGCCCCAGGCCGCCGACGTGCGGTTCTCCGCATCGGACGCAGAGACCTTCAAAGCCGCAACCGACCAGCTAATCGCGGAAGCGATGCGCTATCAGCGCGTGCTGACGATCCGCGACTATCATGCGGAAAATCTCCTATGGCTGCCGCAGCGCCCAGGGCTTAAGGCTGTCGGCCTTTTGGACTATCAGGATGCGGTGCTCGGCTTTCGCGGTTGGGACTTGTCGATGCTTTTGCACGACGCGCGGCGAGATGTGAGCCCGGCGGCGGCTCAAGCCGCGCTTCAGGCCTATCTTGCTTCGTCAGGCGCGGACCCCACTGAAATCGCGCGCGAGATCGCGGTTCTGGGCGCGCTCAATATTTTGCGCATTCTTGGCGTTTTCGCGCGGCTGGTAAGGCGGGACGGCAAACCCCGCTATGGCGGGTTCATGCCGCGCATGTGGGGGCATCTCGCCGTCGTGCTTCGGCACCCGGACCTTGCTGATCTGAGCGACTTCATGCATCGCGTCGCCGGCCGGGAGATGGAGTCCGTCCGCTGATGACGATCACCACCGCCATGGTTCTGGCCGCGGGCCTGGGAACGCGGATGCGGCCCCTGACCCTTGATCGGCCGAAGGCTCTGGTCGCCGTCAATGGCCGTGCCCTCATCGATCATGTGCTCGATCGGCTGGTCGAAGGCGGCGTCCGGCGGGCGGTGGTCAACGCGCACGCCTTCGCCGATCTTCTTGAAACCCATCTCTGCCGACGCACAGACCTCGAGATCGTGATCTCGGACGAACGGTCCATGTTGATGGAAACCGGCGGCGGCGCGCGGCAGGCTCTGCCGCTCTTGGGAGACGATCCCATTTTTGTGGCCAATATCGATTCTTTGTGGGACGAACCCTCCGGTTCGGCCGTCGCCCGCTTGGGTCAAGCCTTTGACCGGAGGCGGATGGATGCTTTGTTGATGCTCGCGCCTTTGGAAAACCAACTCGGCTATGACGGGATGGGCGATTTCTTTCAAGACGCAGACGGCCGGCTCGCCTTCCGCGACGCGACCCCGACCGCGCCGCTCGCCTATATGGGCGTGCAGGCGATCGATCCGGCGATCTTGCGCGAGGAGCCGCTCGAGCCTTTCTCCTTCACCCGCGTGTGGCGACGGGCGGCCGCCGCAGGCCGGCTTTTTGGGACGCCTCTTGGCGGGTATTGGATGCATGTGGGCGACCCCGAAGCCCGGGAGAAGGCGGAGGCGCGGCTCAAGGCCCAAACCTAGCCGAGAGACCTGGCACATAGACTGGGCCCAAAGACTGGGCCCAAAGACTGGCCCCAAAGACTGGCCCCAAAGACTGGGCCCAAAGACTGGGCCCAAAGACTGGGCCCAAAGACTTGGAGTCGTGACCTCATCGGGCGCTCGGGGCGGGCGTTGAAAAGGCGAGGGGTCGAAACGCTCGGCTCCGACCAAAACGCGCGAGGCCCTCGGGGCCTTCAATGAAGCGCCCGGGAACTCCCATGCGTCCGCCAACGCGGCGGGCATCAGCCAGGATCGGTTCGCGCGCTTGGGCCCTCTTGGCCCTCTCGATCTTTTTCGTTTCGCACTGTCCTCGTTTGATGCGCGCTTGGCTTGATGCGCATTTGGCTTGATGGGCATTTGGCTTGATGCGCAATGGGCTTGACGTGCTGGCGCGCCACTATTGTTGCGCCTCGCGCCGAGACCATCGCTCAAGGGGCTTATCGCTCGCCGCGCGCAGCGACAGGGCTGGGCGCTGGTCGGAGACGCCGCCCGAGCCGCTTGACGCGCCTCGACATTCTGCAGTTGGGCGGCCGCTTCCTGAGCGCTTCAGCGACCCCTGCGGATCCCCCGGCAGCGCGCTGCAGGGCGGCAGGGGAGGAGAACCGCGCCCCATTTTCAATGGCTTTGACGATCAATCCGTCGCACGGCGAACCGGGATGGCAGCGCGCCACCGCGACGCGCAGGACCGCTTATGTGGTCGGCTTCGGCCGCTCGCTCTCTCGATTGTCACGTGCTTTCGGGAGCTTTATTGCGGTACTCTTCAAGCGTTCTAACGGTGTCGAATCGGGTCCGTCAGGCCATGGCGGGTGGGTCTTCGCCGGAAAGACAGGAGGCGCTTTTTTGGCGGAGACAGGCCTGTTCTCGACGCCCGGCCCGCGGGTCTTTTCTATCCCCGCGCCGCTGAGCTTTCTCGACGTGCTCGCCGACGCCCTGACGGAGGCTTTGCCGCCCGACGGCTCGCCCTTCGCTCTGGCGGACGCCGTGATCCTGACGCCGACGCGGCGGGCGGCGCGAGGCCTCATGGACGCTTTCGCTGCGCGGCTTGGCGGCGCCGCGCTCTTGCCGACGATGCGGCCCCTGGCGGATCTCGAAGACGACCCGGACGTGTGGGGGGCCGATCCCATCGGCCTTGCAATCCCGCCGGCGATCCCAACGATGCAACGGCGCATGGAGCTCGCCGCCCTGATCAGGGCCCGCGACGCAAGCGCCGGCGGGGTCGACGATCCCGTCCGGGCCTTGGCGCTCGCGGACGAACTCTGCGCTCTTCTGGACGGCGCGGCCGCTGCGGGAGAGGTGGATTGGGCCCGTTTGCCAACGCTTGTGGAGGACGAGCGGCTCGCCGCGCATTGGCGACAAAGCGCCGCCTTCTTGTCGATCATCGCCCAGTATTGGCCGCAGCGGCTGGCCGCTGACGGACTCAGCGATCCGGCGGCGCGAAGAAACGCCGTGCTGCGGGCGCTGGCGGCGGAATGGGGCAAACATAAGCCGCAAACCCCGGTCGTCATCGCCGGCTCGACAGGATCGCTGCCGGCGACACGGGAATTAATGCGCGTCACAGCGGACTTGCCGCTTGGCGCTGTGGTGCTGCCAGGGCTTGACGCCGGCCTTGACGATGCAGCGTGGGAAGCGATCGGGCCACAACACCCGCAGGCGACCCTCAAAGAAACTTTGTCTGCTTTCGGACTATCGAGGCATAAGGTGCGGTCGCTCGGGCCGGCGCTTGAGCCAAGCCAAGCCGCCAGGGCGGTGCTGCTGCGCGAGGCGCTCGCGCCCGCCGACGCGACGGCGGACTGGTTGGGGCGTCTGGACAGGGCCGGGGGACCCGCCGTTCTGGAAGCCGGGGCGGTCGGACTGACCTTGATCGAGGCCGCAACCGAAACCGATGAAGCCGCCGCCATCGCCATCGCGCTGATCGACGCGACGCAAGAACCCGGCGGGACTGCAGCTCTGGTGACGCCGTCCGCGGCCCTGGCGCGACGGGTGGCGGCCAAGCTCTCGGGCCTCGGCGAGCCGCCCGCCCTGTCGCTTGGCCGTCCGTTGGCGGATAGTCCTGTCGGCGAGCTCTTGCTGGCGCTGCTTGCGCTTTTTGCTGATGACGGCGATCCGGCGGCCCTCGCCACGGTCGTCAAACATGCCTTGCGCTCAGGCCCTTCGCCGGCCGCGGCCGCCGCGCTTGAACACAAATATTTGCGCGGACCGCGCCGGTGGCGGGACCTTGCGGGCCTGATCGCGCTTGGGGATCAGGACAATGTTTTGAGGCCCATCCAAGCCGCTTTGGCCGCGGCGCTCGTCTTGGAGGAGCCGGCGTTTGTCTCCGCAGCGGCCGACAGGCTTTGCGCCGCTGCGGAAAGCCTCGCTGAGGAGACCCTTTGGAGCGGCGCTGCAGGAGAAGCGGCGGCGCGTCTGTTGCGCGAGGCGATCGAAGCTGGGGAGGCGCTCGGGCCGATGAGCAAGGCGCAGGCGCTCAGGACCCTGCGGCTGCTGATTTTGCGGACGGAAGCGCCGCCGGAGGCGAGCGGAGAAGGCGCCATCGCCATCGTCGGGCCCTTAGAAGCGCGCCTGCAAAGGCGCGACCTGATCGTGCTCGGGGGGCTTAATGAGGGCGGCTGGCCGGAGCCGCCGGCGGAAGGCGCCTTCCTCAACCGGACGATGCGGGCAAGCCTTGGCCTTGTCTCGCCCGACCAGCGGGTCGGTCTCTCCGCGCACGATTTCGCCCAACTCGCCAGCGCGCCAAAGGTGATCCTGACCCGCGCCAAACGCGAAGGCGGCGCCCCGGCTGTCGCGTCGCGCTGGGTTTGGCGTCTGACGACCTTGATGCGAGGAGCGGGAGCGGAGGCGCGTCTTGATCCGACACCGGAGCAAGACTATGCGCGCTGGGCCGCGGCCCTGAACGCGCCCTCGACGCCATCTCCTGTCAAGCCTCCGGCGCCAAGACAAAGCAATCCTGACGATCTGACGCGCTTGAGCGTGACCGAGATCGACACCCTGATCCGGGACCCCTATGCAGTCTATGCGCGCAGGGTGCTTGGGCTCAAGGCGCTGCGCCCCATAGGGGCGGAAGCGGGGCCGGCGGAACGGGGCAGCGCAGCGCACCGGGCTGTTGAGCGGTTTGAAGGCCTGCCCACGAACGCGCGCAGCGAAGAGCAGCTTTTGGCGCTTCTGGTCGAAGAACTCGAAGGGATCGGTTTTCGGCCAGGACGGCTCGCTGCGGACGCTGCGCGGCTCGAACAGGCGGCGAAGGCCTATGCGGCATGGTCGCGCGCGCAGGCCGCTTTGGGCGGCTCCATCTTTCTTGAGGTCCCCGGACGCATGACGCTTCACGATCTGGGCCTGACGATCACCGCCCGAGCCGACCGCATCGATCTTTTTCAGGACGGCGCCCAGATCACGGACGTGAAGACCGGAGTCCCGCCGACAATGGACCAGATGAGCCAGAATTTCAGTCCGCAGCTCTTGCTGGAGGCGGCCATTCTGGCGGAGGGGGGCTTTGAGGGCGCGCCTGCTTCCATCGCGCGGGATCTCGTGTTCTGGCGGCTCTCAGGCGCCAAGGCCGAACCGGTCTCGGTCAGGATCAAGGACCAGAGCCTCATGGACGCGGTCACCGATTCCGTCACCTCGCTGCGGGCGCTCGCTGCAGCCTATCGCAGCGGACAAAAGCCCTTCCGGAGCAAGCCACGAGCCTTTTTCGCAAAACCCTACGCCGATTATGATCACCTCGCGCGGCGGGCGGAATGGACCGCGGAGGGCGAGGAATGACATCCCCTTCGGACTATCAACAAGCCCAGGCCGCGCAAGCGGAAGCGGCGAACCCCGGAGCCTCGGTGTTCGTCACCGCCAACGCCGGATCGGGCAAAACCAAAGTGCTGATCGATCGGATCGCGCGCCTGCTGCTCTTGGGATCGCCGCCGTCGAGCTTTTTATGCATCACCTACACCAAAGCCGCAGCGGCTGAGATGCAGAGGCGGCTGTTCGCCCGCCTGGGCGGCTGGTGCGTGGCCGATGACGACGCTCTCAAAGCCGATCTCCGGGCGCTGACAGGCCAGTCCGCGGTCGATGATGGGTCGGTGAGGCGGGCGCGGGCGTTGTTCGCCCAGGCGCTTGAGACGCCGGGCGGGCTCAAGATCCAGACCATCCACGCCTTTTGCGAACGCCTTCTGGCGCGGTTTCCCTTGGAGGCCCGGGCGCCGCCCGGATTCGAAATCGCCGACGAGGCCTTGAGCCGGGACTTGATCACCAGCGCTGTCGACGCTCTCGCCCAAGACAAGCGGGCTCATCGCGCTCTCAAGCGCTTGAGCACGCGGCTTGATCAAGCGCGGCTCGAGACTCTTTTGAGCCGGCTCGTGAACCAGCGCGCCGCCCTAAAGTCCTTCATGCAGGATCCAGAGGATCCAGAGGGGCCTGCGCGGGTCGTGCGCGCCGCGTTCGGCGTCTTTGAGGAGCCGCAATCCATTCTCGCAAGGCTGATGCAGAACGCGCCTTGGGACCTGCTCTCGCAGGCGAGGGCGTTTCTGGCCAGCGGCGCCAAAACCGACCAGGAGACCGCCGCGCTCATCGGAACGGCTTTGCAGACGCGGCAGCCGGAGGATTATCTCGGCATCTTCCTGACCCAGAAAAGGGAGATGCGGAGAAAGCCGGTCACCAAAGCGATGCTTGAGGCAAACGCTGCGGTCCGGGCGGTGTTTTCGGCAGAAGGCGCGCAAGGAGCCGTGGAAATGGCTCTGGGCCAAATCAGGCGGGCGGAGCGGGCGCTCGACACCGAGGCGGCCCTCACCGTCTCTCTGGTTTTGAATCAAGCCTATCGCGGGCGCAAGGCCTTGCGGGGCGCGCTCGATTTCGACGACCTGATCGAGATCGCCACAGCGCTTCTGGCCGATCCGGCGGCGGGCAGTTGGGTTCTTTATAAATTGGACGGGGGCGTCGACCATATCCTGATCGATGAAGGACAGGATACCTCGCCCGCGCAATGGGCGCTTCTGGAGCCTCTGCGAGAGGAATTCTTCTCAGGCGAAGGAGCGCGCAGCGTCCGGCGTACGGTTTTCGCCGTGGGCGACCCGAAACAATCAATCTATTCGTTTCAGGGGGCCGATCCCGCGCGCTTCACTGCCGAGGCCGCAGCGCTTGAACAGGCCGCGCGCGCCCTCGGGGCGCCTTTCGCCGCGCCGGCCATGACGATGTCGTTTCGGTCCGCCCCGGAGATTCTTAAAGCGGTGGACGCCACGTTTGAAGCGATCCAAGATCCCGGCGACCCGCCGGCGCAGTTCCACGCCATCGCGCACCAGGCCAAGCGCTCAGATAGCGTAGGATGTGTGGAATGGTGGCCTCTCGCGCCCCGCCCAGACCGACAGCCCGCGAAGGCCTGGGACGCGCCGCTTGATCAAGATTTGGACGACAGCGCGACAGTGCGGCTGGCGGCCGCGACAGCGGACGCTGCTTATTCGATGCTGGCTCTGCAGGAGGCGGTCAGCGACGAGACCGGCGGGGATCGGCTGATAACGGCTGGAGACATTCTCATCCTGGTCCGGTCCCGGGGGCGCCTCTTCAACCAGATTTTGCAGGCCTGCAAGCGCAAAGGATTGCCCGTGGCGGGAGCGGATCGGCTGCTTCTGGCGCAAGACATTGCGGTGCAGGACGCGCTCTGCCTGATCCGCGCGGCGATTGATCCTTATGACGATCTCTCCCTCGCCAGTCTCTTGAAAGGACCCTTTATCGGGCTCACCGATGACGAGGCGCATCTTTATCCGATCGCTTCGCGGCGCGCGCCCGGGGAAGCGCTCTATGATCGGCTCATGGCCGCAGACGATGAGCCCTATGGCGAGGCGAAGGCGTTTCTTGCGCGGCTGCGGGCGCGGCGCGCTTTGCCGGCCTTCGAATTCTTGGCGCAGGCGCTTGAGGAACGCGGAGCAGACGGACGCTCGGGTTGGCGGCGGGTGTTTGAACGCCTGGGGCCTGAAGCGGCGGACCCGCTGCAAGAGCTCCTCAATAAAGCGCTGGCGGCAGGATCGCGCGGGGAGAGCGGCCTGCAGGCTTTCCTCACATCGATCGAGCAGGACGAAGCCCTCATCAAGCGCGAGCTTGAAGGACCCAATGGCGCGATCCGGATCATGACCGTCCACGGAGCAAAGGGCCTTGAGGCGCCGGTCGTGATCCTTCCCGATACGACCAAAGGACCCACGCTCTCGGCCGACGCGGGGCTCTTTCTCGAAGATGGCGGGTGCGCGCTGGCGTTGACGGGACAAAGCGAGGACGACCCCGCGACGGCGGCGTTGCGGGCGGCTTGCGAGGCGCGCGCGCTCGGGGAGCATTGGCGACTGCTTTATGTGGCGATGACCCGGGCGCGAGACCGGCTGATCGTCTGCGGCCACGCCAGGGGCCAGAAGGGGTCCGCCGATCCGCAAAGTTGGCACGAACAGGTGAAGATCGGCATGGAGCGCTTGGGTGCGCATCGGATGGAGACGCCGTTCGGAGCAGGGTATCGGATTGGGCGGACGCGGACGGTTTCTCCAGCGCACCCTGCGTCTGAGAAGACGGCAGTCGCTCCGCCCGGCTGGGCGAGCGGGCGGTCGGCGCCCCCAGCGCCTACGCTCGCGACGCTGCGGCCGTCGGGCGCTCTCACACTCTCCCCGCGGTCGGATCGACGGCTCTTTGTTCGGGGAACGCTCATCCACGGCTTGTTGCAAAGGCTGCCCGACATCCCGGCGCCGCGGCGCCGGGATGCGGGCCTTGCTTGGCTTGAGCGCCAAGGGGTGGGGGCGAACCCCGGCGAGGCCTATCTTGAGGAGGCTCTCGCCGTGATCGAAGATCCGCGTTTGGCCGCCGCGTTCGGCCCCAATAGTCGTGCCGAGGCGGGAATCGTGGCGACCTTGAAGGCGCGCGCCGTGCGCGGGATCATCGACCGGCTCGTGGTGACAGAGGCGATGGCGCTGGCGATCGATTTCAAGACCGATCGCGCGCCGCCGGCGGATCCTCAGCAGATCGCTTCAGCCTATGTGCTGCAGATGGCGATCTATCGCGCGGCCCTGCAGCAGGCTTTGCCAGGGCGGCAGGTCCAGTGCGCCTTGGTCTTTACCTACGCCCCGCTTGTCGCTCCGCTAAGCGCAGCGCAGATGGACGATAGCCTGCGGCGCGCAGGTCTTGATTGAACCTGGGGGCGGGCGCGCCTACATCGCATGGCGCAGGCAGAGATTGCGGAGAGAGCCCATGGCCACGTTGAAGGTATCGGACGACAGTTTTTCCAACGACGTGCTGCAGGCGCAGGGCCCGATCCTTGTGGACTTCTGGGCGGAATGGTGCGGCCCGTGCAAGCAGATCGCGCCAGCGCTCGACGAGATCTCCCAAGAGATGGCGGGCCGCGTGCAGATCGCCAAGCTCAATATCGACGACAACCCAATCACCCCTAGCGATCTCGGCGTGCGCGGCATTCCCACCCTCATGCTCTTCAAGGACGGCAAGGTGGCCGCGACCCGGGTGGGAGCGATGCCGAAAAGCAAGATCTTGGAATGGCTGAACGAGTCGCTCTAAGGCCTCAGGCGGCAGTCTCCGACATCCACAAGGCCTCCGCCACAAGGCTCAGGGCGCCGGTGATCAAGATCAGTCCCGGCTCCGCGGCCGCCGCCGTCGCCCGCGACACGGCTTCGCTCACATCGCGCGTGGAAGCGGCGAACGGCGCTTTGGCCCGCTCGGCGGCGACGAGGACGCGGGCGGAGGGCATCGGGGGGCGGGGGCCTTTGGGAGCGCTTGCATAGACCGCCCGTACCCCCGCGGCGATCAGAGGCTTTAGAAACGCCTCGGCGTCCTTGTCTTCAAGGAAGCCAGCGATCAGCGTCGTCGGGAGGGATTGCGCCGCGATCCAAGCGGCAAGCGCCTCCGCCGCAGGCGGGTTGCAGCCCCCGTCGGCGAAAAGCGCCTGGCCTTTGGCTGCGGCCCGCGCTGCAAGGGGACCGCGCCGGATCCGATGGAGCCGTCCCGGCCAATGAGCCCTGGCCACCCCGGCGGCCAGAGCAGTTTGAGAGACCCGCTCCTTTGCAAGCGCGTCCACCCCCAACACCGCCAAGCCCGCATTGATCTCTTGGTGCGCGCCCGACAAAGACGGCGCCGGCAGATCAAAAAGCGCGGTCGGGCTCTCCACGAGGAGACGTCCCTCTTCCTTGCGGACCGTCCAATCCACACCCCCCATCAGTAAAGGGCAGCGGGCGCGCATGGCTTGGGCCTCGAAGACCCGGTCGATGGCCGGATCGGACTGCGGCGCGGTGATGACCTGCGCCCCGGGCTTGATGATTCCCGCCTTGTGGCGGGCGATGGCGGGCAGGGAGCCGCCGAGGGCTTTCACATGGTCCGCGCCGATGCTTGCGATCAGGCACACGGCCGGGCTTGGGACGACATTGGTGGCGTCTAAAAGTCCGCCCATGCCCACCTCAAGAACAACCGCGTCGGCGGGGGTTTCGGCGAAGGCCAGGAAGGCGCAGGCGGTTTGGGCTTCGAAATGAGACAGCCTCGCGCCAAGGGCCGACACCCGCTCGATCAGGCCCAAAAAGGCGTCCTCGGCAATAGGCGCGCCGGCGATCACAAGACGCTCGGTGGTGCGGATCAGATGCGGTTGGGTGAAAGCGTGCACCTTCAGACCCGCCGCGGTCAGTATGGCTTGCGTGAAAGCGACTGTGGAGCCTTTGCCGTTGGTGCCGGCGACGTGCACAAGCGGGGGAAGGCGCAGATGGGGATCGCCTAAAGCGGCCAAGGCCTTCCGAAGCGGCTCGAGGGTGAATTCGTCCTCCCCGGCGAAAGCGGCGCCGAATTCAGGACCAAACCCCGTCTGAAACGCCGCAGCGACAGGGTCTGGCGGAGGAAACGGCCTCATTCAGCGGCTTTGGCCCTGCCGCGGGTGGAGGGCTCTCGACCACGCTCGGCGGCTGCCCGGGAGCGGGACGAGGCGACAGGGGCCGGCTGCGGCTGCGGTTGCGGCTTGGCGGGCATCGCCTCGCCCGGCGCCTCATCCACGGCCTGGCCGGGCGCCTGGCTTGCGGCCCTGCGGGCGGTGAGGATGGAAAGGATCTGGGCCACGACGGCTTTCATCTCCCGCCGGTCGAGCACCAAATCCACCATGCCCTTTTCTTTCAGATACTCCGACCGCTGGAACCCCTCGGGCAGTTTCTCGCGGATGGTTTGTTCGATCACGCGGGGACCGGCGAAACCAATCAGCGCCCCGGGCTCGGCGATATGGACGTCGCCCAGCATGGCGTAGGAGGCGGTGACGCCGCCGGTGGTGGGATCGGTCAGGATCACCAGATAAGGCAGGCCGGCCGCCTTGACTTCTTGAATGGCGAGGGTGGTCCTGGGCATCTGCATCAGGGACAGAATGCCCTCCTGCATCCGCGCGCCCCCGGCCGCTGTGACGCAGATCAAGGCAGCGTTCTCCGCGACGGCCTTCTCGGCGGCGGCAATGAAGGCCTCGCCTGCGGCCATGCCCAAAGAACCGCCCATAAAATCAAAGGACTGCACCAGAATAATGGTCCTGACCCCGCCGACCTCGCCAAGGCCCGCCGCCATGCAATCGTCCTGGCCGGTCTTCAGACGCGCCGCTTTGAGTCGATCCACATAGCGCTTGTCGTCGCGAAATTTCAGGGGGTCCTGGGCCGCCTTGGGCAAGGCCACCTCTTCCCAAGCGCCGTCAAAAAGCGCCTTGAAACGCGGCGGCGCGCCGATCCTGTAATGGTGGCCGGCAGGGGAGACCCAATGGTCTTTTTCGATGTCGGCTGTGTAATGGAGATCGCCTGAAATCGGGCATTTGACCCACAATTCGCTGGGCGCTTCGCGCTTGTCTGAAGGCTTTTCTTTGCGCAGACCGGGGCGCGCGAAGTTTGACAGCCAATTCATCAGTCTCGCCTCGTTGGTTCAGGATCCTTGGGTCACGATCCTTGGGTCACGATCCTTGGGTCAGGATGTTCTGGCCTCATGCACCGCACGGGCCAAACGCGTCGTCTTCATGGAAAGAGCGGCCAGCGCCGCTTCGGCGTCTCCAGGATGACCAGCCAGGGTTTCGACCAGCGCCGACCCGACCACGACGGCATCCGCCTTCTGCGCAATCGCTGCAGCCATCTCCTCGTCACGAACCCCAAAGCCGACCGCAATGGGCAAAGGCGTCGCCTTCTTCAATCGGTCTACGGCCTCTTGGGCTTGGGCCGCCACAGGAACGGCAGTTCCCGTCACGCCCGTTACGGAGACATAGTACACAAAGCCCGATAGGCCAGAGAGCACCGCAGGCAGACGCGCCGCGTCCGTGGTGGGCGTCGCCAAGCGGATCAAAGACATCCCTCTCGCGCTCAAGGCTAAGCGGAGCGTCTCGTCCTCCTCCGGAGGCAGATCCACCACGATGACCCCGTCGGCGCCGGCCTTGGCCGCCGCCTCGGCGAAGGCCGCCTCGCCCATATGGGCGATGGGGTTCAAATACCCCATCAAGACCACGGGCGTGGTCGCGTTCTCGCGCCGGAAGGCCGCAAGCTGGTCCAGGGCCTTTTTCAGGCTTCCCCCTGCTTTGAGACTGCGCTCGGCGGCCGCCTGAATGGGGGGTCCGTCAGCCATGGGATCGGTGAAGGGAAAACCCAATTCGATGATGTCGGCGCCGGCGGCGGCCAGTGTCTTCAGCGCCTCAAGACTGGTCAGAGGGTCGGGATCGCCCGCCATGAGATAGGCGATCAGGCCGGCGCGGTTGTCGGCCTTGAGGGCTTCGAAGGTCGGCGCAAGACGGGTCATGGCGCGGTCACAGCCCCGCGCCCAAAGCGTCGGCGATGGTAAAGATGTCCTTGTCGCCCCTGCCGCACAGATTCATGATCAGAAGTCCCCCCTGGCCCAGTTCCTGGGCGATCTCGCCGATCCGGGCCAAAGCATGGGCCGGCTCCAGAGCCGGCAGAATACCCTCCTGGCGGGCGCAGAGCTGGAAGGCGGCGAGGGCCTCCTCGTCGGTGGCGGTGCGGTATTCGGCGCGGCCTGTGTCTTTCAGCCAGGCATGCTCAGGGCCGACCCCGGGATAGTCCAGCCCAGCGCTGATCGAATGACCCTCCAGGATCTGGCCATCCGCGTCCTGCAGAAGATAGGTGCGGTTGCCATGAAGCACCCCGGGACGGCCCCCGCTCAAGGCCGCAGCGTGCCGGTTATAGACGTGCAAACCCTCGCCGGCGGCCTCGACCCCGATCAGGCGCACGCTCTGGTCCTCAATGAAGGGATGGAACAAACCGATCGCGTTGGAGCCGCCGCCGACGCAGGCGACGACGGCGTCGGGAAGCCGACCCTCGGCTTCCAGAATTTGTCGCCTGGCCTCGCGGCCGATGACGGACTGGAAGTCCCGCACCATCATCGGATAAGGATGGGGGCCCGCGGCCGTGCCGATGCAATAGAAGGTATCGGCGACATGGGCGACCCAGTCGCGCAAGGCCTCGTTCATGGCGTCCTTGAGGGTGGCGCCGCCAGAGGCGACACTGCGAACCTCAGCGCCCAGGAGCTTCATGCGAAAGACGTTCGGCTTCTGACGCTCGACGTCCACCGCGCCCATATAAACCACACAAGGCAGGCCGAAGCGGGCGGCGACGGTGGCGCTGGCGACGCCATGTTGGCCCGCGCCGGTCTCGGCGATGATCCGGGTCTTGCCCATGCGGCGCGCCAGAAGGATCTGGCCCATGCAATTATTGATCTTGTGGGCCCCGGTGTGGTTCAGCTCGTCGCGCTTAAAATAGATCTTGGCGCCGCCGAAATATCGGGTGAGCCGCTCGGCGTAATAGAGCGGGCTGGGGCGGCCGACATAATGGCTCAGAAAGTCGTCAAACTCGGATAAAAAGCCAGGATCCTGCTTCGCTGCGGCATAAGCCTTCTCAAGGGCGAGGACATTGGGCATCAGGGTTTCAGCGACATAGCGGCCGCCATAGGCGCCAAAGCGTCCTTGCGCGTCGGGCAGGCTGTCAGCGGGGCGGGGGTCCATCAAGAATTGCTCGGCTTGGCTTCGGGATTAGCGCCCGCGGCGGCCAGAAAGGCCAGGATCTCGCCCGGATCTTTTACCCCCGGGGCGCTTTCAACGCCAGAGGAGACGTCCAGCGCAGACGCTCCGGACGCAGTCAAGGCCCGGCCCACATTGCGGGCGTCAAGCCCCCCCGAGAGAAGCCACGGGCGAGGGCTCTTGAAGCCCTTAAGAATGGTCCAGTCGAAGGCCGCGCCATTGCCGCCAGGGAGCGTAGCGCCTGGGGGCGGCTTCGCGTCGAAGAGGAGCCAGTCGCTTACGGGGGCGTAGGCGGCGGCCTCAGACAGATCCGCTGGCGTCGCAACGCTCAAGGACTTGATGACGCCCTTGAGCGCAAAGGGGCGTGCGGCGGCGGCGCGGACAGGGCTCTCAGCGCCATGCAGCTGGAGATAATCGGGGCGAACGGTCTGGGAAAGCGCTGCTAGAAAAGCATCGTCGGCATTGACCGTCACCGCCACAGCCTCAACCCGACCGCGCGCCCGGGCCGCAAGCGAAGCCGCGCGCTCCAAGCTCAGATGGCGCGGGCTCTTGGGGAAGAACACCAAACCGATGAAGCGCGCACCGCCCCGCAAAGCAGCGTCCAAGGCCGCATCATCGGCGACGCCGCAAATCTTCACGTCAGCCATGGATCGTTCGTATCGCCAATTTCGCAGACCGGCAATGTCAGCCCAATCGATGTCGGCCCAATCAATGTCGGCCCCATCGCTTGTCTGCTCCCTCGATCACCGCCACTCCGGAAGGCGTCGCGCAAAGGACTTTCGCAGGCGCGCTCTGGTTTTGGCCCAAGCCCTGGCCTTGGGGGGAATGCAGGAAACGAGATCCGGCGTGATCCAAAGGGCCTCGATCGCGGCCTTGGCCTGCTGGTGGCGGTCGTACTGGTGCAGGATCGGGCTTTGCGCGCCGTCCGGATTGAAAAGCGCCCCGTCCTCCCCGACCCGAGGGGACGTCGCATAGCCGATCGTGGCCACCCGGCGATAATTCGGGACGGCGAGAGCGGGGCAAAGGCCTTGATGAACAATCACATTGAGCGCCGCCTGATCGGCGCCGATCCCTTCAAGGCCGCCTGAGCGCTGGACCGCGCACAGCCATAACAGGGTTCGGATCATGCCGCTCAAGGCTTTTGGTTCGCCCAGGATCGACCCGCCGCACACCACCGGCTGAGCAGCCAGCGTCTCAGCCATCGGCGCGCCAATCAGGGCTTTCAGCCATTTCGGGTTGGCGCCGTGGCTGCCGAGATCGCCGGGCGGGGTTTCGCAGTAAAAGGCCAACGGGCTATGCTCGTCGCCAAAGCCCGGGGCGAAGGGGTCGCCCTGAAACGCGACATCGCGGACATCGCTGATCAAAACCCGGCGGGCGTCGGGATAGGCGGCGAGAATGGGCAGATAGTGCTTGAAGCGGGCGATCAGCAGATGCGGCGCCCAGCCAAGGCTGGACGGCGCGCGCCAATGGTCGACCTTATTTTTTTCCAAAAACGCAGCTGTTTCAACGGCCTCACTCGCCACCAAGGCGATCCGCGCTCGGGAATGGGCGCGCAAGGAGCAGACAAAACAGGCGAGCTCTTTTGGGCCATAACCCGTGGCGTAGCCGATCACGAGATCAGGTCCGAACCCTTGATGGGGTTGAGACGGCGGCGTCGGCTGCGCGGGCGCGGCAAGCCAATCTAAGAAACGCGAGCGGGTCATGCCCTTAGAAAAAGCTTGTTGCGGCCCTCTGGGTAGGCGGTGGGCTTTTCAACAAAGCCAGAGGCGGCCAGTGTGTCTCTGATCCGCCTCGCCTGTTCGGGATTCATGTCGTCATAGATTTCGACCATGATTTCTCGGACCGTTTCGCGCAGAAGGCCCGCCGCTCCCTCCAAGATTTCAGCCTCAATGCCATCGACGTCGAGCTTGACATGGGTGGGCTTGGGGGCGGCGAACTGCGCGGCGAAGGCGTCGGCGGCGTACCCGATCGTGGCCTGCTGAAAACCGCCCTCGATCACGCCCGCCACCGTGCGGCGCGTGCCGAAGGAATGGACGGCATGGCCCGGTTCGGTGCGGGCGGCGTCCATATAGAGCGCGTCGAGCTTGGTTTGGTTGGACAGGGCCACGCCATAAGCGGCGACGCGGTCGGAGACGCCATTGAGCTCAATATTGCGCGTCAGCACGGCCAATGTGGCGGCTGCGGGCTCGAAGGCCAGCACCCGGATCCCCCGTTTGGCCGCGTAAATGGCGTAGACACCGACATTGGCGCCGACGTCCCACAAGACGGCCTCCTGGGGAAGGCTGTCGATCCAGGCCACGGTCTCGGGTTCGTCCCTGTTGAACCCATGGGCGTCATGCAGGGAACGTCCTGAAGGGCCAGCGAAGACAAGACGGCCCGCATCGGTGTCGATGGTCCAATGCGGGGTCAGACGCTGCGCGGCGAAGGCCTGCGCCATGGCGCGCCGCCAAGGGTGCAAGGGCGCTGTGGCCAAACGGGCGAGCGCGGCCGCGAAACGACCCACAGAACGGCTCATCGCAATCGTCCCTCGCCAAGGCGTCGCCTAAAGAGGCCGCAGTCCCTTGAAAAAGCCCGGCCTCCTTGAGCGTGTAGCACGCGCGATTACTTCTTCAACAGGTCCCGGATCTCGGCAAGCAGCGCCTCGGACGCGGTGGGCTCGGGCGGCGCCGGGGGGGCTTCGGCCTTCTTCGTCGCCAGCTTGTTGATGGCCTTGATCAACAGAAACAGAACCCAGGCCACGATCAGAAACTTCAAGACGGCGGTGAGGAACTTGCCATAGGCGAGGACCGCGCCCTCTTGCCGGGCGGCGTCGAGGGTGGGCGCGGTCACGGCTGAGGAAAGGGGCAAAAAATAATTCGAGAAATCGAGCCCGCCGGTGATCGCTCCGATCAGCGGCATGATCAGGTCATCGACCAGAGAAGACACGATTCCGCCGAACGCAGCGCCGATAATCACGCCTATGGCGAGATCAACAACATTGCCCCGCATTGCGAAGTCTCGAAACTCTTTCAGCATGGCTCGGCCCCTTCCGCTTGCTGACCCGGCGCGATCGGCGCCGTCAGAGCATCGCTGATTCGGGCTCAAGGTCTTAAACTCCCCAGCTGTTCAAACCGGCTTGGCTGTCCTCGAGGTGGGGCGCTGTCCGACAGCGGCGGACAAAAAGCGCGGCGGCGGTTGCGGCGGCGCGCGCGGCGGCTGCGACCAACGCAGGCGGTCCCCTCGTTGTTCCTCCCCCCGGCTCGTCCTGGGGCGCGCCGGTTGGCGATCCCCGGCTTATCAGGGGCGCGCCGGTTGGCGAGCAAAGGCGGCCTCGCCAGAGGATGGCGAGGGCCCCGCGCGATCTTTGGAT
>JAGWZH010000173.1 GCA_018971945.1 Alphaproteobacteria bacterium
GTTGAACTGGCGCGGGGCTCGACGCTGACCATGGCCCGCGCGCCTTTGGATTCCGACGGCGCGCGGATTGTCAACGAAGCCTCCATCGACGAGGCCGACCCGAGAGAATCGCGTGCTCTGGCGGAGCCGGGGGCTCGCGTTCGCGCCATCGGTTTCCGCGCTGAGGCCAATGATCTCCGGTCCCAGCAAGAGCTGACCTTGGCCGAGCTTGAGAATGTGATGGTTGAGGAGGCCGAAGAAATTCGCGGCGTCCTTCGGATGACCGGCATCAGCGTGACGCGTCTGACCGATGATGAAGGCATGGGCGGACCTTTGGTGTCGCAGGATCTGGTCGATTATCTCCGCGAAGGCAGCGTCGACACAGCATTCGCCCAGCGGGTTGAGCAGGTCGCCGCCCGCGTGGCCGAAGCGCGGGGCTTGCGCAGCGTCATGCGGTCAGCCCCGTTGGGCCCCGCCGTTGGCGTGGACCACCGGGAGACCTCGGGGTTCGGTCCCCGGATCGACCCCTTCACCGGTCGGAGCGCTTATCATAACGGCCTGGATTTCGCCGCCTTCGATCGCGCGCCGGTCGTGGCGGCCGCCGCTGGTCGGGTCACTTTCGTCGGCTGGATGGGTGGCTACGGCAATGTGGTCGAAGTAGACCACGGCAATAATTTCCGCACCCGCTACGCCCACCTAGCCGGTTTTGACGTCCGCGTCGGCGACGCTGTGGAGCAAGGCACGCGGGTCGGCTCCATGGGGTCGACCGGCCGCAGCACCGGCACACATTTGCACTATGAAGTGTGGTACCGTGGGCGTACGGTGGACCCGGTCAATTTTATCAGGGCAGGACGTCATGTTCACGAACAAGGGTAGGTCTCCCGAAACCGCGCCGGCCTTACCTGAGGTTCCTGCCCGGCGTTCGACAGGGGGTCCTGTCATGGCGTCGATTATCTCCAACGGCGTGAAGATTATCGGCTCGATCATCGCGGAAGGGGCGGAAGTCCAGGTCAATGGCGAGATTGAGGGCAATGTCAGCGGCGGCTCTTTGACCATCGGGGATACCGGCATGGTGAAAGGCGACATCGTCGCCGAGAGCGTCACTGTGATCGGCCGCGTCGAGGGCTCTGTCCGCGCCCGCAAGGTTCAGCTTGCGCGCAATGCGCATGTCCTCGGCGACATTATTCATCAAAGCCTAGCGGTAGAGATGGGCGCGGTGTTTGAAGGCCAGTGCCGTTATTTGCAGGACCCGCTCAGACCTGATGCTGCGCCGTCCGCCGCCCAAATCGCTCCGCCCGCATCCCCCACGGATGTCGAGTTTGGGTCTCAGGGCGAAAGTCGCCTGGGCCAAGGGGTCATTGTGACCGGCGCGCCAAGCTGACGGTTTCCCGACGGTCAGCCCGCACCCACGCCCGCCCCCTCCAGAGGCGGGCGTTTTGTTGGAAAGCGTCTCGACCGCGCCGGGCCTTCACAGTCAGCGCCTCGTTCGCTCAACGCAAACGCCAAGGGGTTAGAGGGACCGTCAGGCCGCTGATGAAAGGCCCAGGATTGGGCTGGAGAGACCCGAGCTGACCCTAGAGAGGCGTGCTGCTTCCGATATGGGAAGACGGCGTCAGGCTAATCGATATCAGCCACTCCTCCGCCCGGCAGCCCCGAAATGCGGGCAGCCAGCGAAGCGGCCATGAACTGATCCAGATCCCCGTCCAGGACCCCTTGGGTGTCCGACGTCTCCATGCCAGTCCGCAGATCTTTGACCATCTGGTATGGCTGTAGAACGTAAGAGCGGATTTGCCGCCCCCAGCCAATTTCAGTCTTCTGGGCTTCCAGGGCCTGGCTTTCCGCCTCGCGCTTCTGCAGTTCCAACTCATAAAGCCTCGCCCGGAGCATGTCCCAGGCCTTGGCTCTGTTTTGGTGCTGGGAGCGTTCCGACTGACAGGCCACCACGATGCCCGTGGGCATGTGGGTGAGGCGCACGGCGCTGTCAGTCTTGTTGACGTGCTGTCCCCCTGCGCCGCTGGCGCGGTAGGTATCGGTGCGGACGTCTTTATCGAGGATCTCGATCTCAATCGTGTCGTCGATCACTGGATAAACCCAGACGCTGGCGAAACTCGTGTGCCGCCGTGCATTGGCGTCGAAAGGCGAGATCCGCACGAGGCGATGCACGCCCGCTTCGGTCTTCAGCCATCCATAGGCGTTCTCGCCTTTGATCAAGAGCGTCGCGGACTTGATCCCCGCAGTGTCGCCATCCTGGTGTTCAAGCTGTTCCACGCTCATCCCGTGCGCCTGCGCCCAGCGCGCATACATGCGGCAGAGCATCGAGGCCCAGTCCTGGCTTTCGGTGCCGCCGGCGCCGGAGTTGAACTCGATGTAGCAATCATTGGCGTCGGCTTCGCCGGACAAAAGCGCCTCAAGCTCCGCTCGGCCAGCGCGTTCCTGCACCCGGCGCAGGCTCGCCGCGGCCTCCGCCACAAGACCAGCCTCCCCCTCCTCCTCCGCGAGGGCCGCCATGCCTACGGCGTCGGCCGCCTCTCGCTCAAAAGCGCGAACATTGTCCACCGCGGCGGAGAGTTTGTTCCGCTCACGCATCAACGCCTGGGCTTTCTCCGGGCTGCTCCAGAGAGAGGGGTCTTCCGCAAGCGCGTTCAGTTCATCCAAACGAACAAGGGCGCGATCCCAGTCAAAGACGCCTCCGCAGCAGCGATACTGAGGTCGCGATGGCGTCGGCGAGGGCGTCTATTTCGGCGCTCATGGAGGACTCCTTGACACATACACCAGAGAAGCAAAGGGCCGCCGCGTATGGGACGGCTTTGACAGTGATGGCACTCGATTTAAAGCCCATCCCGACCAAGTGGAAGCCGGCCGGCCAAAGGAGTGCGGGACAAATCAATATTCTGGAGCCGCCGCTCCGGTTTCAAAGGCGGGTCGGGGCCATCTAATAGAGTTCGCCCAATTGCTCATCTGTTCGCGCCGGCGCTGGCGGGACGGGCGCAGCGGGCGTCCCCGCGCCGCCCGGAGGCGTCAGACCAGGGTCAGGGATCGCTTGGGTTCCCATCTCATCGGGCGGACCGAAGCTGAACCCGTCGCCGGCCTCGGTTTCGGATCCGCCCAAAACATCGAGCAAGGCTGGATCGGTGGGTTCGGACTGTCCGAAAATGAACGCAGCTTCTCCCGGCTGCGGCTCGGTCCCTGGCTGGAACGCCTCGAGAAACATCGCCGCGGTTTCTTCAGTCGGCAAAGTCCCTGTCTGTTGATCGACCCGCACGAGCGCAACCCCGCGAGGCATCCGGAAAGGCACCGCGCGGATCTGACTGGAGCCTTCGGGCCGCAGAGCGTCGAGCATAAAATCCCGGAAGATCGGAGCGGCGAGGCTGCCGCCTGTCTCACCCTCCCCCATGGAGCGGGGATTATCGAAACCGACCCAAACGCCAACCGCTAGGTCGGGTGAAAAGCCGACGAACCATGCGTCGTGATAGTCGTTGGTGGTGCCGGTTTTACCACCCAGCGGCGCGCCGACGCTGCTGACCACAGTCGCTGTGCCTCGCTGCACCACGCCCTGGGACATCGACACGATCTGATAGGCAGTGATGGGATTGATCAGCTGCTCGCGATCGTCGCTTAAGGCCGGCGCCCGCATGCCGGGCCGCCACGCGGCGTTGCAATCGGGGCAGACCCGCCTGTCTCGGCGCGCGACGGTTTCCCCGTATCGGTTCTGCACGCGGTCGACGAAAACAGGCGTCACCCGGCGTCCCCCATTGACGAAGACGCCATAGGCGGACGTCAGACGCAGAAGCGTCGTTTCCCCTGTTCCCAATGCGAGGGAAAAGACCTCGGGCACATCTTCATCATAGACCCCGAGGCGCTGTCCGAAACTCACGACCCGGTCTATGCCCATTTCATAGGCCATGCGCGCGGTCATGGCGTTTCGCGACTGTTCCAAACCCCGTCGCAGGGTCGTAGGACCGTTAAAGACCCGATTATAGTTGTCGGGCCTCCAGACCGATCCGTCGCCGGCCACGACGGAGAAGGGATCATCGGGGATCAGGGTCGCCGGGGTAATCGGACGTTCAGCGCCCATATATTCGAGCGCCGCAGCATACACGATGGGTTTGAAGGCTGAGCCG
>JAGWZH010000046.1 GCA_018971945.1 Alphaproteobacteria bacterium
GTCGGCCTGTCACGCCGAAGGTCGCGGGTTCGAGCCCCGTCACTCGCGCCAGGGATTGATGTAAAACGACCGGTCGGATTGTGGTTCGTGGATCGCGAGGCACGATCTCTAGGTCCGTGGCGCCATTCAAAGGCATGGTTCTGGGATGGAAAGCCGGCTCGTCTTCTGAAGGGAGCCGGCTCGGGTTTGAAAAACCAGCGGGCGGGCAGGGTCAAATCACCTCAGCGGCGCGCCAAGCCGCCAGAGCCTCGTCGTCGGCCCCGAGCCGCTCCCGCAGAAGCGCTTCGGTGTCTTGGCCCAAGAGCGGAGGCGCAAACCGGGGGGCCGGCGGAGTTTCGGAGAGGCGCAGCGGATTTCTTACCAAGGTGACCGCCTCGCCGTCGCTGCGAATCACAGCCTCGGCTGCGCCCCGAGCCTGCACGTGCGGGTCCGCGAAGGCCTGATCGATCGTATTGATAGGACCGCAAGGAACGCCCGCCGCTTCCAAAACGCTGATCCAGTCAGCGGAGGTTCGGGTCGCCATGAGCGCAGTGATCTCAGCGATCAGGGCCGCCCGATTGGCGACGCGCGCTTCATTGGTGCGGAAGCGCGCATTCGCGGCCAGGGCCGGTTTGCCCGCCACCTGGCAAAAAGCCTCGAATTGCTTGTCGTTGCCCACCGCCAGCACCACAAACCCGTCGGCGGAGGCGAAAACCTGGTAGGGAGCGATATTGGGGTGGGCGTTGCCAAGGCGGCCAGGCGCCTTGCCGGAGACAAAAAAATTCATCGCTTGATTGGCGAGCATGGCGAGCTGGCAATCGAGCAGGCTCACATCGAGATGTTGGCCATGGCCTGTGCGCTCTGCATGACGGAGCGCCGCCAAAATCCCTGCGACCGCGTACATCCCGGTGAAGAGATCCACGACCGCCACGCCGACCTTCATCGGCTCCGCCCCGGCCGTCCCGTCGGGCTGGCCGGTAATGGACATTAGTCCTCCCATGGCTTGAATGAGATAGTCATAGCCAGGTCGGGACGCGTAGGGACCCTCCTGACCGAAGCCCGTCACCGAGCAATAGACAAGCGCGGGGTTGAGGGCGCTGAGACTTGGATAATCCAGCCCGTATCGGACAAGGCCTCCGGTCTTGAAGTTTTCCACAACGATTGCGCTGTCTTGCGCCAAACGGCGGATCAGCTCCGCTCCGGCCGGCTTGGTGAAGTCAACCGCGATGGACCGCTTGTTGCGATTAGCGGCGAGAAAATAGGCGGCGTCGCCGCTGCGGGTGAATGGGGGCCCCCAAGCGCGGGTGTCGTCGCCGACGCCGGGCCTTTCCACCTTAACGACTTCAGCGCCCAGATCGCCAAGAATTTGTGTGGCCCAAGGCCCCGCCAAGACCCGGGAGAGATCGAGGACGCGCACGCCTTCGAGAGCGCCGGGAGTGATCATGGGAAAGGTCCTAGAAGCTTACTCAAAGCGAGGGCTGCGTTTTTGTCGGAAGGCCTCGAAACCTTCTTTGAAGTCAGCGCCCGAAAAGGCCGAGGCGAAAAGAGCCCGAGACCAGTCGTCGTCCTCGCTTTGGCCTCCTTGCAGCCGCGCCAATACCGCTTTTGTCGCCTTGGCTGAAAACGAGGAGGCCCGAGCCAGGGCGTCGATATAGGCGGAGATCTCGCCTTCTAAAGCGTCCTCCGAAAACACCCTGTCCACAAGCTGAAGCCGCTGGGCCTCCGCGGCGTCCATCAGGCGCCCGGAGAAGAGAATATCCTTCGCGGCGGACAGCCCGACCGTTTGCACCAGGCGCCTCGTGTCGGCGATCCCATAAGCCAAGCCCAGCTTCGCGGGCGTAATGCCGAATCGGGCCGTAGCCGAGGCGAAGCGCAGGTCGCAGCAAAGAGCGAGCCCGCATCCGCCGCCGACGCAAGCCCCCTCGATCATGGCGATAGAGGGCAGGGGGAAGGATTCGAGCGCGGCGAGCGCCGCTTGCATGCGCCGATGATTATCCATGGCTGCGTCTGGCGTCGCGTAAACAGCCTCGAACTCGGCGATATCAGCCCCAGCAGCGAACACGCCGCCTTCGCCACGGACCACGAGCGCCCGGACCCCTGGGCTCTTGGCGGCCTCCGTCAGCAGCCCTGGAATCGCGTCCCACATGGCCAACGACAAAGCGTTCCTTTTCGTCGGTCTGTTGAGGGTGAGAAAAGCAGCCGCCCCATGGCGGGTTAAGTGAATATCCCCGTTGGCGTTCACCGTGCGCCCTTTCCTGTCGAGCGAGCATCATGGAGCCGATCGCGCCCTGGCGCAAACATCTGGCCGGACCAGGCGCACGGGCGTCGCTCAGCGGTTGCTTGGCGCTGCGGGCGGGTCTAAGCGTGCGCGTGCGCCGATGATTTGACCTCGAGGGGGTCTATGATCGCCGGGGCTTCTGTCTCGCGAGGGGATCTGCCGTGGAACTGTCCGGTCTGTGGTTGGAGTATCTGCCGGTCTTGATCCTGCTGGCGCTCGCCGCAGCGATTGGAGCGGGTTTCATGGCGGCCGCGTGGGTGCTGGCCCCGAAGGACCCCAACAAAGAAAAAATCTCCGCCTACGAATGCGGTTTCAATGCATTCGACGACGCAAGAATGAAATTTGACGTCCGATTCTATTTGGTGTCGATTTTATTTATAATATTTGATCTTGAAGTGGCATTCCTATTTCCATGGATTTTTGAGGTGAACGAAGGAAATATTTTTGCGTTTTGGTCGATGATGGTTTTTCTGGGCGTCCTGACAATCGGCTTTGTTTATGAGTGGCGCAAAGGCGCTTTGGAGTGGGAGTGATGGGGAAGGAGAATAATCCTGCGCCTCCGGCGGCGTGGGTGGGCGCGGAGGGCGCTTATCCTGTCCGGGAGGACGATCCGTTTTTTACCGGCCTGTCGAATCAGCTTGCGGACAAGGGCTTTCTGGTCGCCGCGGCGGACGACCTCATCACGTGGGCGCGCACCGGCAGCCTGATGTGGATGACATTTGGCTTGGCCTGTTGCGCAGTGGAAATGATGCAAGCGGCGATGCCGCGTTACGACCTGGAGCGCTTCGGTTTTGCGCCGCGAGCCTCCCCGCGTCAGTCGGACGTCATGATCGTGGCGGGAACCCTGACCAACAAAATGGCGCCGGCGCTTCGCAAGGTTTATGATCAGATGCCTGAGCCCCGCTATGTCATCTCCATGGGCAGTTGCGCCAATGGCGGTGGTTATTATCACTACAGCTACGCTGTGGTGCGCGGCTGCGACAGGGTTGTGCCGGTGGACATCTATATCCCGGGCTGCCCTCCGACGGCGGAGGCTCTGGTCTATGGCGTGCTGCAGCTGCAGCGGAAAATTCGGCGGGAGGGAAATATCGACCGATGAGCGAAGCCCCTCCTGCATCGTCTGCGCTGACCGATCTCGCCGGCCATATCATGGGCGGCGCGGCGGGATTGGTCGCGAGCCATGCTGTGGCGTTTGACGAGCTGACCATGACCGCTCACGCTGACACAATCATCCCGCTTTTGACCTTTCTGCGGGACGATCCACGCTGTCTTTTCACAACCCTGGTCGACATCTGCGGTGTCGACTACCCCTCAAGGCCCAAGCGTTTTGATCTCGTTTATCACCTCCTCTCGATGCGGAAGAACCAACGCATCAGGATCAAGATCGAACTGGATGAGGAGACCCCAGCGCCATCGGCGTCAGGGGTGTTTCCAGTCGCCGACTGGTATGAGCGGGAAGCCTTCGACATGTACGGGATCTTGTTTTCAGGTCACCCAGATCTGCGTCGATTGCTGACCGATTATGGCTTTGAGGGCTATCCGCTGCGCAAAGAGTTTCCGCTGACAGGCTATGTCGAAGTCCGCTACGATCCAGAGCAGGAGCGTGTGGTCTATGAGCCGGTCAAGCTGACGGCCGCCTACCGAAATTTCGACTTTTTAAGTCCCTGGGAAGGCATGCAGTCCGTGATCCCCGGCGACGAAAAAGCGATGAAGGGCTGAGCTGATGGCCGATGACGCATCCGCGCCGCCCCCTCCGGGCGAAGACAAGCGCACTTTCACGATCAATTTTGGTCCCCAGCATCCAGCGGCGCATGGCGTTCTTCGGCTCGTGCTTGAACTCGACGGCGAGATCGTGGAGCGCGTAGATCCGCACGTGGGCTTGCTTCACCGGGGCACTGAAAAGCTCATCGAGTACAAGACCTATCTCCAGGCGATGCCGTATTTCGACCGGCTCGATTATGTCGCCCCGATGAACCAGGAGCACGCCTTTTGCCTTGCTCAGGAAAGACTTCTGGGCCTTGAGGTTCCCCGTCGCGCCCAGATTATCCGGGTTCTCTTCTCCGAGATCGGCCGGATCTTGTCGCACCTCTTGAACGTGACCACACAGGCCATGGACGTCGGGGCGCTCACGCCGCCTCTTTGGGGTTTTGAAGAGCGTGAAAAGCTCATGGGTTTTTACGAGCGGGCGTCAGGATCACGCATGCACGCGGCCTATTTCCGCTGCGGGGGGGTTCACCAGGACCTGCCCGAAAAGCTCGTCGACGACATCGACGCCTGGTGCGATCCCTTTCCAAAGGTGCTTGACGAGATCGAGGCGTTGTTGACCGACAACCGAATCTTCAAACAGCGCAATGTCGATATCGGCGTTGTGAGCGTCCAGGACGCTTTAGAGTGGGGATATTCGGGCGTGATGGTCCGCGGCTCAGGCATGGCTTGGGACCTGCGTCGGGCTCAGCCCTACGAAATCTATTCCGAACTCGATTTCAAAATCCCGGTAGGCAAGAACGGCGACTGCTATGACCGCTACCTGTGTCGGGTAGAGGAAATGCGGGAGAGCGCGAAGATCCTGAAGCAGTGCGCGGCCCTTCTGCGCGACAATCCTGGTCCCGTCCTGCCCGAGCGTTCGAAGGTGGCGCCGCCGCGTCGGGGTGAGATGAAACAATCGATGGAAGCCTTGATCCATCACTTCAAGCTCTACACCGAGGGGTATCGGGTGCCTGCAGGCGAGGCGTACGCCGCCGTCGAGGCGCCCAAGGGCGAGTTCGGCGTCTATCTTGTCTCTGACGGGACAAACAGACCCTACCGCTGCAAGATCCGCGCGCCAGGGTTTCCTCACTTGGCGTCGATGGATTATCTCTGCCGGGGGCACATGCTGGCCGATGTCTCCGCGATCCTCGGTTCGCTGGACATCGTGTTTGGGGAGATCGACCGCTAGAGGCAGTGGCGCCGAGAGCGCTCAGCGAAAGGTCTCGCAACGCGCTGAGTGATGGATCTTGGGCATTGTCCGCCGGATCAGGCAGGTTCTGAAACGCCGGGCGATGGCTGGAACCGGCGTTCCGGGCATGCTCAGGGTCATGGACGCGCGTCCGCGGGGCGCTCTGACGAAAGGCCCATGCCACACGAGTATTTCATGATTATGGTGTTTCGCTTGAACGGGAAGGCCGCGACAGGCGTTCCTCTCACTCTGAGCAGGGGCCGGCTCAAGACATGAGCGGCCAGGGATAGAACACGGACGGAAAGAGCCCTTTGCTTCTCTGGATCGAACTTGGCGTCGCCCTCGCGGTTATGGCCGTTTCGGTGGGCCTGACCTTCTTGTTCAGCCCCGAGCACATGGCGCCAAGCGCGAGGGTGGTCCGGATCGGCGCAGCGCTGCAAGGGCTGGTTTTGGGAGCGCTGATCGGGTTTGTCCTTGTGCCGTTCCGGCTGACGGCGATGGATGGGGTCCCGCCCAGCCCCGAAGCGTCTGTCGCGTTTCTGCCGGCTTTCGCGCTTCTCGTGATTGTCCGCGGCGGCCTTTTGGCGCGGGCGCCGCTCATGGGCCGATTTGTCCGCGCCTTTCGGCGGGCGACGCTGCACTGGCGGATCGCCCGGGCTCAAAAAACGCTCGGGCGGCTCGACGATCTGGAAAAGAGGATCCGTTCATGACCCCTGTGTTTCCTGAACAGCGTTTGAGCGTCCTGACCATTGGCGTGAAGGACCGGAACGCGCTGACGCGGTTTTACGTCGAGGTGCTGGGTTTCCACCTGATGCCAACGCCGGGCGTCAGCTTTTTCAACCTGAGCGGCGTCGTCCTGGGCCTATGGGAGGCCGACAAGCTCGCCCGCGACTCCGGACAGCCGCTTACCCCCTCCCAAGAGGGATTTAAAGGCTTTGCGCTGGCCTATAACGCCCGCTCCGAGGCTGAGGTGGACGCCATCTTCGCCCGCCTCGCCGCCCACCCCGAGGCCCAGATAACCATGACCCCCCATAAGGCTTTCTGGGGCGGCTATATGGGTTATTTCGCCGATCCGGAGGGCAACGCCTGGGAAGTGGCCTATAATCCGCTTTGGCCGATGGGCGCAGACGGAAGGCTGTTTCCGCCGTCGCAGGAGCGCACCCAAGGGGAGCACAATCTTGCGCTGGCCCAACGCCAGCTTGACGCCTACAACGCCCAAGACATTGAGGCGCATTGCGCGTGTTTCGCGCCAGATGTCGTGGTCGCCAATATTGGCGAAGAGCCGAACCTCATGGGCATAGCGGCCTATCGTGCGCGCTATGAGGGCCTGTTTGCGCAATATAAGTTTAACCGGGCAGAGGTCCTCACGCGGACAGCGATCGGCGACAAGGTCGTCGACCATGAGCGGGTGTGGCGCAGCCCGGAAGCCGAGCCCTTTGAGGTCCTTGCGATCTATACGTTTCGGGATGGGCTTATCGCGCGGGTGGACTTCGTCCGCTAGGAGATTGTCCGAGCTGACTGAACCGGCCGAAGAAGGCGGGCGAGGCGTAAGATCCATCCTGCGAGCGCATTGCGCCCCGAAAGCGTTGGCCAAAAAAGCGTTGCAACGCGCGTGGCCTGCGCCCTCTGCGCATTTGGAGTGGCTTGGCGGTGACGCAACGGATCGGTCTCACCTTGTTTGGGGGCCATGGCCCGGAGGAGGGCTAGCCAGTCGGTCCATTCGTGACGAGGCGTTGCGTCCGCGACAGCCATTTCTTTCAGCGGATGGAAACCGCGCCGTCCATTGGGAGGGAGGTCGGCCCGCGCGGGGACCCGAGCGCGGAGAACGCGCCCGAACGGGCAAGACGAACCCAGAGCTTCTCTTGGGACGCGGAGGATTGGGGCGCGGAGGCTTGGAGCACGGAGGCTTGCCGCGCGTTGTTGAAAGCATGATGGTTCAAAAAGGGAGGCGGCTCCGGCCGCTGCCCTTCAAGGCGCCAAGGCCTCGTCTTGGCGGTCCGATATCGGCCCGAATACGAGGGATTTGAACCGCGACGCTCGCGCCCAGCTTCTGATTTGACGCGCGTCAAACGAAAGCGACAGGGCGCGCGGCAAACAAGCAGGTCGGGTGAGCCAGGAGGGCGACGCATGATCACGCTCACGATTGATGGGCGGCGTGTGGACGTGGTGGAGGGCGCGACCCTGCTTGAGGCGCTCCGAAGCGCCGGCGCGTCTGTTCCCACGCTATGCGATCATCCAGGTCTTCCTTCGCGTGCAGTGTGTCGGCTGTGCCTTGTCGAAGTCCAGGGCGAGCCGAAGCCGCAGCCGGCGTGCTGCACGCGAGCGCGCGCGGGCGACAGGGTGCAGACGCGGACGCCGGCCCTCCAGGCGTTTCGCCAGGCCAATATGGATTGGCTATTGGCGGATCACCCGAACGACTGCCAAAGGTGCGAGGTCAACGGGGACTGCCGTCTGCAGCGCCTGGTCAGCGAAAACCACTGGGGCGATCGATGGCAAGCGCGCCCAGAGCCGTCGCCGACGCTACCCCTTCCGATCGCCCCTGACCATTCCTCCCCGAGCATTTGGCGCGATCTATCGAAATGCGTCGAATGCGGACTGTGCGCTGACGCCTGCGGCGAGGCGGGTCAGCAGCAATTTGTGATCGGCTTCGCCCAGCGGGGATCCGATCGCCTCCCCGTGACGGTTTTTGACCAATCATTGAGCGAAACCGGCTGCATTTCCTGCGGTCAGTGCGTTTTGGTGTGTCCGGTCGGCGCCTTGGTGGAGGCGCCTCATTGGCATACGGTGTTGGCCGCCCTTGATGCGCGCGATCGCGTCAGCGTGGTCCAGGTGGCGCCTGCGACGCGCGTCGCCATCAGCGAGGAGTTCGGCCTCGAGCCGGGGACCGTCAGCACAGGCCGATTGATCAATGCGCTCCGCCAGCTTGGCTTTGACTATGTCTTCGACACCAACTTCGCAGCCGATCTGACGATCATGGAAGAGGGCGCGGAATTGCTGGCGCGCCTCAAGGCGCAGAAGCACTTGCCGCTGTTCACGTCCTGCTGCCCGGGTTGGGTGAACTGGGTTGAGATCCACCGGCCGGACCTTATGGAACATCTGAGCACCGCGAAATCGCCCCAGCAGATGCACGGGGTTTTGGCCAAAAGGGGACGCTTCGCCCGATCGCTCGGAGCAGAGATCGCAGCAGGACGATCCGAGCCCTATGTCGTGAGCATCATGCCTTGCACGGCGAAAAAAGACGAAACTTTACGGCCGGGAATGAGCGGGGACGTGGATCATGCGCTCACCACGCGCGAGCTCGCCAAAATGATCCGCGCCCGAAACATCGCCTTCGCGACGCTTCCAGACGACGGGCGATTCGACAGCCCGCTTGGAGAAAGCACGGGAGCGGCGCAGATCTTCGGCGCCTCGGGGGGGGTGATGGAAGCGATCGCGCGGACCGCA
Source organism: Alphaproteobacteria bacterium (assembly GCA_018971945.1). GTDB lineage: Bacteria > Pseudomonadota > Alphaproteobacteria > Caulobacterales > Aquidulcibacteraceae > REEB509. The sequence goes on from JAGWZH010000046.1 coordinate 8,637, forward strand.
GCACATCTTGTGGACGGCGAAAGCGCCATTGCTGGAAACACGGTTCTTGTCGAGTGGCGCGAGCTGCGGGGCGTCTGCGACGGCGTCAAAACGGCCGATATTCCTGGAATAGGACCTGTGGCCGTCTGCAACGGCATCGCCGCGGCGCAACTCATGCTTAAGACGGAGGCGTGGCGGAGCGCCTTTGTCGCCATCGAAGTCATGGCGTGCGTCGGCGGTTGTCTTGGCGGCGGCGGCGAACCCAAGTCCCTGGATCCGCGTGTGCTGCACAAGCGCAGCCGGGCTATGTACGCCTTGGATGAGAGTGCGCCGCGTCGGCGTTCGTACGAGAATGAAGGGGTGCGGCGTCTTTACGCCATGGACTTCATGGAACCCAATTCCGCCGCGGCCCGGGAGGCGCTCCATACGTCCTATGCCGCCAGAGGGTCCAAGCGCGCTTTTTTGATGCGCTTGCTCGAATGCGTCGACAGGCGGGATGGAGCGGGAGCGGCGAGCATGTTCCATGCTGACGGCGTTTGGGCCACAGCGTCCGTCTTTGGCGAGCTGAGAGGCGCCGCCGCAATCGAGGCGTTTGTCCATGAAGCCTTGCCGCCGCGCCGCTACGGACCTGGCTTTGAGAGGCATCGCATGGCGTCGGCGGCCGACCCCGACGATCTCGCCGTCATCCTGCCGAATGGCGAAGTCTGCACCTTCGCCATGGATCTCGGCCGCCGGGAGGGGAGTGGAGCCCCGACCATGGCGATCAGGAGCCTCAGACGTCTTGTGATCTAACGCCGCTCCGCTGGTCCTCGCCTTGAGCGCGTGCGGCGGGTGGGATGTCCGAGACTTGGCTCCGGCCGGCTTTGGCCCAGAGGGGCTGGATCAAAGCGGCGGGGGGAAGAACGAAGGCGCGGCGGCCTTGCGGACCCTTGAAGGCCTGGACGATCGCCAGCCTGCCGCCGCCACAGGCATTCCGCCGCGCTTGGGCCTGGACTTTCCCCGCGCACCCATGCAGGAACGGCGCGCTTATGTCCAAGCTCGGAGCCTCGCCCCGTGAGCGTTCGCCGCCTGGCCTCCAACCAACCGTCAAGCTTCGCCTTCAGCGCCGATATGCTGGAGAAGGCTCGTTGGTGGATGGCGAAATACCCTGAGACCCGCCTTCAATCGGCCGTTATCCCGCTTTTGTGGCTGGCGCAGGAGCAGGAAGGCTGGGTGAGCGAGCCCGCCATCCGCGCCATCGCGGAGATGCTCGGCATGCCGGTCATACGGGCGCTCGAGGTGGCGACTTTTTATACGATGTTCCGGCTCCATCCAGTGGGGAAGCATCACCTGCAAATCTGCGGCACGACGCCCTGCATGCTGCGGGGCGCCGAGGAGCTGAAAGCCCTTTGCAAGGGCCGGATTGGTCCAGCTTTCCAGGTGACCCAAGACGGCCTTTTCTCCTGGGAGGAGGTGGAGTGCCTTGGCGCTTGCGTGAACGCGCCGGTGGCCGCGATCCATGATTATTACCATGAAGATCTCACCGCCCAGGACCTCGAGGGCCTGATGGATCGGCTTGCTGCAGGCGAAACGGTCCAACCAGGGTCAGCCCGGGGCCGGCAGAGGAGCGCCCCTGAAGGCGGGACCGCGGTCCTGACGGACAAAAGTCTTTATGACGGGTCGCTGGCCGTTCCGGTGGCCTTGCCGAACCGTCCGGCGAGCGGCAGTTGATGGCGGGCTTGTGGCGGTGGCGAGGGGCAGCGGGCTGCGCGGGCCCCCTCGCCTCTGGCGTTGCTGATGCTGTGGCCGCGCGCTTATTGACCCGGCCATGGTTCGGCGCTGCGTCAGCGGGCCCCGGCGTCGGCGCGCTGCTCTTCGCGGCGACGGCTCAACACAGCGGGAGAAGGCCAGGTGAATGAAAACCGCGAGCGCCCCTCATGGGCCGCCAAGCCCCGTCTTCCTACCGAGCCGGCCATGACGTCGGCCGGAGGCCCGGGGGCGAGGGCGGCGGTCTTGGTGATTTACACGCTGGCGTTCTTCGCGATGGCCGGCGCCGCGGCTTTCATGGGCTTTATGCGCGGGTTCGCCCTGACCCAGCCGGAGGTTCTCGTGCCCATGATGGGGGCCCTGTGGTTCCTGGTCCGGATCATCATGGTGGCGAGGCCAAGGCTCTGATGCGCGCCCCATCCTCCCGCAAGCCGGCGTTGCAATTGGTCTTGGCGTTTGTGCTTTTGGCCAACGCCCTCATCTTCGCCGCGCCGGTTTTCGCCGGCCAATCGATTGACGCTTGGGAAATTGGAATTGTGTGCCTTCTGGGGGGTCTTTCGGCGGCTTTCGGCATCGCCGGATTGAAAGGCCTGCGCGGCGCAGGCTAAGTGCGAAGCATCAAAGCCAGGTGAGGGACATGCTCGCGGACAAAGATCGCATTTTTTTAAACCTCTACGGCGCGCAGGATTGGCGTTTGGAGGCGGCCAAACGGCGCGGGGCATGGAACGCGACGCGGGACATGATCGACTGCGGCCGCGATTGGATCATCCAGCAGGTCAAGGATTCAGGGCTCAGGGGTCGGGGCGGCGCCGGCTTCCCCACAGGGCTTAAATGGTCGTTCATGCCCAAAGAGGTGAAAGACCGGCCGCATTATTTGGTCGTTAACGCCGACGAGTCTGAACCAGGAACGTGCAAAGACCGCGACATGATGCGCCACGACCCGCATCTGCTGATTGAGGGTTGCCTCATCGCGTCTTTCTGCATGCAGGCCAAGGCCGCCTATATCTATATCCGCGGCGAATATGTCTGGGAGCGCGAGATTCTCGAAGCAGCGATCAAAGAGGCCTACGAGGCCAAGCTGATCGGAAAAGACAACGTCCACGGGTGGGATTTCGACCTCTACGTGCACCATGGCGCGGGCGCCTATATTTGTGGGGAAGAGACCGCGCTTCTTGAAAGCTTGGAGGGCAAGAAAGGCCAACCTCGGCTGAAGCCGCCTTTTCCGGCCAATGCAGGCCTTTATGGGTGTCCCACGACTGTCAATAATGTCGAATCGATCGCGGTGGTTCCCACCATTTTGCGCAGGGGCGCGAAGTGGTTTGCTTCTTTTGGTCGAGCGAACAACACCGGCGTCAAGGTGTTTTGCGTGTCGGGCCATGTGAACCGGCCCTGCAATATCGAAGAAGCCATGAGCATCCCGCTCAAGCAGCTGATCGAGGAGTATTGCGGCGGCGTCCGTGGCGGCTGGGGCAACCTGAAAGCGGTGATCCCTGGAGGCTCCTCGGTGCCGCTTCTGCCGGCTGAGATCTGCGAAGATGTGCTGATGGATTTCGATGCTTTGCGTGACGTCAAGTCCGGCCTCGGCACGGCGGCCGTGATCGTCATGGATCAAAGCGCGGACGTTGTGAAAGCCATCGCCCGCATCTCTTATTTCTACAAACACGAAAGTTGCGGCCAGTGCACGCCCTGCCGCGAGGGGACGGGGTGGATGTGGCGGGTTTTGGAACGCATGGCCCATGGTGAGGCCGAGCATCGGGAGATCGATTTGCTCCTGGATGTGGCGAGCCAAGTCGAGGGCCATACAATCTGCGCCCTTGGGGACGCCGCCGCCTGGCCGGTGCAAGGTCTGATCAGACATTTCCGCCATGAGATCGAGGCGCGCATAGACCGTTACCGGGCGGCGAAAGGCGTCCATGTCGTGAAAACCCGACCCATGGCTGCTGAATAGATGAAGCGCTTTCTGCTGATCTACGAGGCCGATGCGGACTATGTCGAAAGACGGGCCCCGCATCGGGCGGCCCATTTGGAGCGCGCGAGAGCTGCGGCCGCCAGAGGTGAGTTATTGATGGGCGGGGTACTAACCGAGCCGACCGACACAAGCATGATGCTGTTTCAGGGCGAGGGTCCCGAAGCGGCGATAGAATTCGCGCGCGGTGACCCCTATGTGACCGAAGGCGTGGTGCGGTCCTGGCGGGTAAGGGAATGGATCACGGTGGTCGGGACGTTGGCGGCGACCCCGGCTTAAATGCCGCTGTCGGTCATCTGCTTTGGGATCCAAGTCCGAGGGCCGATGTGAGGGAGGGGCGCACGAACGGCGCCGAAGCGCGGCCGAGGGGAGGGGTCTTGGCGTTTCGGGTCCTTCTGGAGCGTGCTGGCCGCCGCGCCCCTGGGCGTCGAAGGATTGGCAGGCGCTGCGGTGTGAGGCTGCGCCGCGACGGAAGCTGGATGAGGAGTCTTTCGCTGGGCCGTCGCCTGTCCGTCCGACAGCGACGACCACCGGCGCGGTTTGGGCTTGCGTCTCCCGGCCGCGGGGGCGCGGGAACCCTGAAGCGGCTTGTTGCGTTCAGAAGGCTCGGTTTTTTGAGCGCCGACGCAACACAGGCGAGGAGGCGTCGGCGCCGTAGTCTGTGTCGATACGGGCGACGCCGAGGGCCGACGGCTTTTTAGCCGGCCTGCGGGCGCCCGGCCCTCTTGCGCCTCGGCGTGAGCTCGGTCTAGCAGTGCCGCAAAGGAATGGGCGATGGCGAAGATTCTCGTCGACGGCGTAGAGGTGGACGTGCCGGCCGAATATACGCTTTTGCAGGCGTGTGAGGCGGCTGGGGCGGAAATCCCTCGATTTTGCTACCATGAGCGGCTCTCGATCGCCGGCAATTGCCGGATGTGTCTGGTCGAGTTGAAGGGCGCGCCGAAACCTGTGGCCAGCTGCGCCTGGGGCGTCCGCGATTGCCGCTCTGGCCCCAACGGCGAACCCCCTGAGGTGTTCACCAAAACCCCGCTTGTGAAGAAAGCGCGGGAGGGGGTGATGGAGTTTCTTCTGATCAATCACCCGCTCGATTGTCCGATCTGCGATCAGGGCGGGGAATGCGACCTGCAGGACCAGTCCATGGCCTATGGTCGGAGCGGCGCGCGGTTCGAGGAGAACAAGCGGGCGGTGGAAGAAAAAGACATGGGGCCGTTGGTCAAAACGGTCATGACGCGCTGCATCCAGTGCACCCGCTGTGTCCGCTTCGCCGCTGAAGTGGCGGGCGCGCCGGAGATCGGCGCGACCGGCCGTGGCGAAGACATGGAGATCACGACCTATCTTGAGCAAGCCCTGTCGAGCGAGCTTTCGGCCAACGTGATCGATCTTTGCCCAGTGGGCGCGTTGACCTCTAAGCCCTATGCTTTCAACGCACGGCCTTGGGAGCTTAAGAAAACCGAGTCTGTCGATGTGATGGACGCCGTCGGCGCCAATATTCGCATCGACGCGCGGGGTTCGGAGGTTTTGCGGGTGCTCCCTCGACTCAACGAGGAGATCAATGAGGAGTGGATCTCAGACAAGACCCGCTTCGCCGAGGACGGCCTGAAGCGGCAGCGCCTGGACCGTCCGTTTGTGCGGCGGGCCGGCAAACTAACCGCCACGACCTGGGACGAGGCGTTGACGGCGGCGGCGAAGGCCCTGAGCGGGGACCCTGCCCGGATCGGCGCCTTGGCGGGAGATCTCGCCTGTGCGGAGAGCATGAAGGCCGCCTTGGACCTGATGGCCGCCCTGGGGGTCGCCAATCTCGACTGCCGGGTGGATGGAGCAAAGCTGCCGCCTGGCCCGCGGCCAGCTTATCTTTTCAACACCACCATTATGGGGGTGGAGGACGCTGACGCGGTATTGTTGGTCGGAACGAATCCGCGGATCGAGGCGCCCCTGATCAACGCCCGGATCCGCAAGGCCTGGCTGCGCAAGCCCTTAGCGGTGGGCGTGATTGGAGAGCCTGCGGACCTGACCTATCGTTACGAGCATCTGGGCGCGAGCCCCGCCGCTCTGGCGGATTTGGCCGCTGGACGGAGCGCCTTCTTTGACATCCTGAAAAACGCCAGGCGTCCGATGATCGTACTCGGCCAAGGCGCCCTGGCGAGAGACGACGGCGCGCAGGTTCTTCGGCTTGCTGGCCGACTGGCTGCAGCCGCAGGTGTGGTGAAACCAGACGAAGGTTGGAATGGGTTCAATGTGCTGCACACCGCCGCAGCGCGGGTGGCGGGCCTGGATTTGGGCTTCGCTGTTGGACTAACGGCCGCCCAACAGATCATGGCGGCGAACACCGGGCATTTGGATACGCTGCTTCTGCTTGGGGTCGATGAAATGGAATTGCCGCGTGCGGGGGCGACGGTGATTTACATAGGCTCGCATGGCGACCGCGGCGCGCACCGGGCTGACATTATTCTCCCAGGCGCCGCCTATACCGAAAAACACGCGACCTGGGTGAATACCGAAGGACGTGTTCAGTATGGCCGTCGCGCGGCTTTCCCAAAGGGCGAAGCGCGCGATGATTGGGCGATCCTGCGCGCATTGTCGGATCGTTTAGGAAAGACCCTTCCTTATAATGACCTGCAGTCTTTGCGCGCCAAGATGATGGCTGACCATCCCAGTTTCGCAGGGATCGATTACGCGCCTGGGGCGCAAGGCTCTGAGCGGTTTGATCCGGCTTCTCTGGGTGAGGACGGGCCTGTGACAGCCGCGCCGCTGAGAAGCCCGATCGAGGACTTCTATCTCACCAATCCTATCGCGCGGGCCAGCGCGACCATGGCGGCGTGCAGTGAGGCGGCGAGTGCGCGCCGGGCCGTCCATCGCGTAGCGGCGGAGTAGGGCGATGGCGGGTTTTGTGGCTGAATTCGGGGTGCTATGGGGCACGCTTTTGGCGGTGGCGCAGGTCCTGGCCGTCATGGTGATGCTGCTTCTGACGCTGGCCTTCATCCTGCTCTTTGACCGCAAAGTGTGGGCCGCGGTGCAGATGCGCAAAGGGCCGAACGTGGTGGGGCCTTTTGGCCTTCTTCAGTCTTTCGCTGACTTTTTCAAGTTTGTGTTCAAAGAGATCGTGATCCCGGCGGGCGCCAACAAGACGGTGTTTATTCTAGCGCCCTTGATGACGCTTGTGCTGGCCTTCGCGGCCTGGGCGGTGGTTCCGATTGCCCCTGGCTGGGTGATCTCGGACTTGAACGTGGGCATTCTTTATCTGTTCGCGATCTCTTCGCTCGGCGTCTATGGGATCATCATGGGGGGGTGGGCGTCCAACTCGAAGTATCCGTTTTTGGGATCTCTGCGTTCAGCCGCCCAAATGGTTTCTTATGAAGTATCCATCGGTTTTGTGATCATCACCGTGCTGTTGCTGGTCGGTTCAATGAATTTGACCGCGATCGTCAGCAATCAGGCTGATGGCGTTTGGGCTTGGCATGCTTTCGCTTGGCCGACTGTGTTTGTGATGTTTCCGATGTTCGTGATCTTCTTCATTTCGGCTCTCGCAGAGACGAACAGGCCGCCCTTCGATTTGCCGGAAGCGGAATCAGAACTCGTGGCCGGGTATCAGGTGGAATACAGCTCCACCCCGTATCTGCTGTTCATGATCGGGGAATATCTCAATATCGTGCTGATGTGCGCGATGATTGCGATCTTGTTCCTGGGCGGCTGGCACCCTCCCTGGGGTCCGATTGAGAGCGCGCCGTTGCCGGGCTGGGCTGTTCCGATCGCCGGGTTCTTGGTGCTCTACGCGAAGATTTGGTTTGTGTTCTTCCTCTTCGCGATGGTGAAGGCGATTGTGCCGCGCTACCGCTATGATCAGCTGATGCGCCTGGGTTGGAAAGTGTTCTTGCCGACCGCCCTCGCGGCGGTGATCGCGGTGGGCGCCTATCGCGTGCATGAGGTGGCTGCAGCGCGTGCGGCCCCTGCCGCAATCATGGAAATGACGGGAGGCTGATCGGCCATGTCGCGCATATTACAGGCAGCCAAAGGCGCCTTGATGCTGGATTTTGTGGGAGCGTTCGCGCTCGGTATGAAAAAGCTCGTGGAGCGCAAAACGACGATCAATTACCCCTATGAGAAGGGTCCTTTGTCGCCGCGGTTCCGGGGCGAGCATGCTCTTCGCCGCTACGCCAATGGCGAAGAGCGCTGCATCGCCTGTAAACTCTGCGAAGCGATTTGTCCGGCTCAGGCCATCACGATCGAGGCCGAGCCTCGGGAAGACGGAAGCCGAAGGACCACACGATACGATATCGACATGGTCAAATGCATCTATTGCGGGTTTTGCCAGGAGGCCTGCCCCGTGGACGCCATTGTAGAAGGTCCGAATTTCGAGTTCGCCGCCGAGACGCGCGAGGAGCTTTATTATGACAAAGAACGGCTTCTGGCGAATGGCGACCGCTGGGAACGCGAGATCGCCCGCAACCTGGAGCTAGATGCGCCCTACCGATAAAAGGCGCTCGACTCCAAGGAGTTTCTGGGCGAGGCGTGGTTTTCTATCCTCAGGCCGGGGGACGCAGCGATTCCGGCGATTTTTTCGATAACTGAAGGGCTTGGTAGGTCATGCTGGCGGGAATGGCGTTTTACACGCTTGCAGCGGTGGCGGTTGTTGCGGCGCTGGGCGTCGTCTCCTCCCGAAACCCTGTGCATTCGGTTTTGTTCCTCATCCTGACTTTTTTCACCGCCGCAGGCCTCTTCGTGCTGATTGGGGCGGAGTTTCTGGCCATGCTGCTTGTGGTCGTCTATGTGGGCGCTGTCGCTGTTCTGTTTCTCTTTGTGGTGATGATGCTCGACGTTGATTTCGTCGAGCTGCGGCAGGGCTTCTTGAATTATCTCCCTCTGGGGGCCCTGATCGCTCTGGTTCTTTTGGGTCAGATCGGTCTCGTGGCGAGCGCGGTCTTGCAGAATCAGGCGGTGCAGCTCAACCCCGACGCCACGGCCCAGCTCGCCGCCACCAACGCTGAAGCCGTCGGATCGGTGCTCTACACCCGCTATGTGCTGGTATTTCAATTGTCCGGTCTGGTCCTTTTCGTGGCGATGATCGGCGCCATTGTCCTTACGCTGCGCAGCCGGGTGGGCGTAAAGAAGCAAAGCGTGTCGCGGCAGGTGGGGCGTCGCCGCCAGGACGCCGTGGGTCTGAAGGACGTACGTCCCGGCCAGGGTCTCGGCTGAGGGGAACAAGGATGGACATCGGGTTGGCCCATTACCTGGTCGTGGCGGGAGCGTTGTTCACCATTGGGGTGTTCGGCATCTTCGTGAACCGGAAAAATGTGATCGTCATCCTGATGTCGATCGAGCTCGTCTTACTCGCGGTGAACATCAATCTCGTGGCGTTTTCAGCCTTTCTCGGCAATATCGAGGGGCAAGTCTTCGCCATGCTCGTCCTGACCGTGGCGGCGGCGGAGGCCGCCATCGGGCTTGCAATCCTTGTCACTTATTTCCGCAACCGCGGCACCATCGCTGTGGAAGACATCAACCTGATGAAGGGCTGAGGGCCGCGGCATGATGATCGAAGCGATCCTCGTACTGGCGCCGCTGGCGGGTGCTTTTGTCGCCGGTGTGTTTCAGAAGGTCCTGGGCGACAGGCTCGCCATGGGGATCACCACAGCACTTGTGGGGCTTTCGGCGATTTTATCGCTACTGGTGTTCATCGATCTGATTTGGGGCGGCGGCGCGCCGCGGACGATCGAGCTCATGCGCTTCATCGAGATCGGCGCTTTCCAGTCCTCTTGGTCGGTGCGCGTGGATACGCTGTCGGCGGTGATGCTGGTGGTGGTCACGAGCGTCGCGTTTCTTGTCCATGTCTATTCCATCGGGTACATGGCCGAAGACCCGCACAGAGCGCGGTTTTTCAGCTATCTGAGCTTCTTCACCTTCGCGATGCTGTCCTTGGTGACGGCGAACGATCTTTTGCAGATGTTTTTCGGCTGGGAGGGCGTGGGGGTCGCCTCCTATCTGTTGATCGGCTTCTGGTATCAGAAGCGCACGGCCAACGATGCTGCGATCAAGGCGTTTGTCACCAACCGCGTCGGGGATTTCGGTTTCGCCCTCGGGATTATGGCGACCTTTCATTTTCTGGGGACAATCCAGTTCTTCCCGACGGAGGCCGGCGATGTGGCTTTGTTCAGCGCCGAAGTCGGCGGCCGCCTGGTCGATGGGGTGCTGCACAATCTCAGCCATATGAGCCTGATGGTGGGCCAATGGTCGATTCCGGCTGCGGAATTGACAGCGATCCTTTTGTTCATCGGCGCCATGGGCAAAAGCGCCCAGTTCTTTCTCCATGTGTGGTTGCCGGACGCCATGGAGGGCCCGACGCCGGTGTCGGCCCTGATCCATGCAGCGACCATGGTGACAGCCGGCGTCGTGATGATTTGCCGGATGAGCGAGCTTTTTGAGATGGCGCCGAACGCAGCGGCGTTTGTCACGCTCATCGGCGCAGTGACTGCGATTTTCGCCGCCACTGTGGGGCTGGCGCAAAACGACATCAAACGCGTGATCGCGTATTCAACCTGTTCTCAGCTTGGTTACATGGTGTTCGCCGCAGGCGTTGGCGCCTATGACGCGGCGATGTTTCATCTTTTCACCCACGCCTTCTTCAAAGCGCTTTTGTTCCTTGGCGCCGGCTCGGTGATCCACGGTCTGCACCACGAGCAAGACATGCGTTACATGGGTGGGGTGCGTCGGGCGATGCAATTCACCTGGGCGATGATGCTGATCGGGACCTTGGCTTTGATCGGCGCGGGTCTTCCCATCGAGGGCCTGAAGATTGGCTTCGCCGGCTTCTATTCCAAGGACGCCGCCATCGAGGCCGCTTACGCCGCAGGCGAGGGGGGCCGGGCCTTTGGGATGTTCGCATTCTGGATTGGCGTTGCCGCTGCCTTCCTCACAAGCTTTTATTCCTGGCGGCTGATGTTCATGACGTTTGAGGGGACGTTTCGTCCCAATCCGCACCCCTCCCACGGCCATGAAGACGTCAGACCTGGGGCCGCGTCCGATGCGGATCTGGGCCACGGGGCGGACCAGCATGGCGCGCATGGAGTGGATCATACTCCCAGCGATGCCGGGCCCGCGGGCGGCTCTGGTCATGGTCGCGACCATCGGACCGGCGGGGGCGATGGGGAGGGGCGTGCGGCGCCTGCGGGAACGGCGCCTGCGCACGAGAGCCCGTGGGTGATGCTTGGCCCGTTGGCCGTGTTGGCCGTCGGCGCCGTGTTCGCCGGCTGGTTCTTCTATCCCTATTTTATCGGCTACAAGGCGGATGCGTTCTGGGAGGGGGCGATCCACCGCCATCACGCCGACCATCACTTCCCGATTTGGGTCTTGTGGGCTCCAGTGGCGGTGACGGCGGCCGGGTTCCTGCTCGCCTCGGTCTTTTATCTTCTGACCAAAGGCATGGCTGAAAGAATCGCGCGGGCGGCCGGTCCGCTCAACGCGTTTCTCGCCCAGAAATGGTACTTTGACGAACTCTATGACGCGGTGTTCGTCAAAGGGGCGCGGGCTTTGGGCGACCTCTTCTGGAAGGGCGGGGATCAAAAGCTTATTGACGGGCTCGGCCCCAACGGCGTCGCCAAAGCGGCGCGGTTCGGGGGCCGCCAGTTGCGCAGAGCGCAGACAGGATTTCTCTATCATTACAGCTTTTTGATGCTGGCGGCGGCGGTGCTCCTGGGCGCGTTTGCGATCTGGGCGGGCGGCGGGCTTGAGCTGTTGGGGGGCTGAGCGCTGTGACTGGGTTTCCGTGGCTTTCGATACTGATCGCCCTGCCTGTCGCGGGCGCGGCCTTGATCATGGCGGCGCGCGCGATGGCGGGTCCTGCGGGGCCTGGGGTGGATCGCGGCGTCAAGATTATGGCGCTTTTGGTTTCGATCGCGACCCTCTGCGTCTCGATCGGCGTCTTGCTCCAATTCGATCCGGCCAATCCAAGCTTCCAGCTGGTGGAGCGCGCCGCCTGGGCGTTCGGTCTGGAATATCATGTTGGGGTTGACGGCCTCGCCTTGTCGCTTGTGCTTTTGACCACGGCGATCACGCCGCTCTGCATCTTGGCGAGTTGGACGATCGACAAGCAGGTCGCCTCCTACATGATCCTGTTTCTCGTGCTCGAGACGCTGATGATCGGCGTGTTCTGCGCCCTCGACGTGATCTTGTTCTATTTGTTTTTCGAAGGCGGGCTCATTCCGATGTTCATCCTCATCGGAGTCTGGGGCGGAAAAAACCGCGTCTACGCCGCTTTCAAGTTCTTCCTCTATACGCTCCTGGGATCGCTTTTGATGCTCGTGGCGATCGTGTGGATGATCTTGACCGCGGGCGCATCCTCGATCCCGGAGCTCATGGCGCACCCATTCACGGCGAACGCCCAGACATGGCTCTGGCTCGCCTTCTTCGCCTCTTTCGCTGTGAAGATGCCGATGTTTCCGGTGCACACATGGCTTCCGGACGCGCATGTGGAAGCGCCGACCGCGGGCTCGGTCGTGCTGGCGTCCATTCTTCTGAAGATGGGGGGCTATGGCTTCCTGCGCTTTTCTTTGCCGATGTTCCCCGACGCCTCTCAGCTCTTTGCGCCGCTTGTGTTCGCACTCTCGGTCATCGCCATTGTCTACGCTTCGCTCGTCGCCTTCCGTCAAACCGACATCAAGAAGCTGATCGCCTACTCCTCAGTCGCCCACATGGGATTTGTGACCATGGGCATCTTTTCGGGTTCCGAGATCGGCATTCAGGGAGCCATCTTCCAGATGCTGTCGCATGGGGTGATCTCGGGAGCGCTCTTTCTGTGCGTCGGGGTCATCTATGAGCGCATGCACACCCGAGAAATCGCCTTCTACGGGGGGTTGGTGAATCGGATGCCGGTTTATGCGGCCGTCTTCATCCTTTTCACCATGGGGAATGTGGGGCTGCCGGGAACCTCGGGTTTCCCGGGAGAGATCACCACCATGACAGCAGCGTTCCTCGTTAATCCGCTTGTGGCGGCAGGCGCAGCGCTGGGGGTTATCCTCTCCGCGGCCTATGCGCTCACCCTTGCGCGTAAAGTGATCTATGGAACGATAGAAAACCCGCAACTCGCAACGATCGCCGACCTCGACAGCCGGGAATGGGTTCTGTTCGTCCCCTTGGTAGCGGCCACTTTGCTCTTCGGTCTCGCGCCATGGATCATTTTCGACTTCACCGAAGCCAGCGCCAGCGCGATTGCGCAGGCCTATGAAGCAGCCACCACCGCCATTGCTGCGGGAGCGCACCCGTGACCTCTGAGGATCTTCTGTTCAGCCTGAGCTGGGTTCAGCCGGAATTGCTGCTCGCGGGGTTCGTACTTTTGGGAACTCTTGTCGGGGCCTTGTTTGGGGCCCGATCCACTCGCCTGTTGAACGTGGTGGCGACGGCGGCGTTGTTCGCCGCCGGCGTCATGGCGCTCATGCACCGTCCGGAGGCCCCGCAGGACATTTTCGCCGGTGCGATGAGCATCGACGCGTTTGGCGCTTTCGCCAAAGCGGTCATCGCGTTCGCCGCCGCCGCGACCCTGCTGCTTGGAGCAGAGCACTTCCACCGGCTGCAGGATCAGCAGTTCGAGTTCCCCCTGATCACCGTCACCGCGGTGTTGGGCATGTTCGTGATGGTCTCAGCCAATGATCTCATCGCGCTTTATGTCGGGGTGGAGCTGCAGAGCTTGGCCGCCTATGTGTTGGCCGCCTGGCGCCGAGACGACGCGCGCTCCTCAGAAGCGGGGCTTAAATATTTTGTTCTCGGGGCTTTGTCCTCTGGCCTGCTTCTGTTCGGTTGTTCTTATGTGTACGGATTTTCCGGATCGGTCCAATTCGACACGATCGCGGCGGCCGCCGTCGAGCCCGGCGTAGGTCTCATGTTTGGCCTGGTGATGGTGCTCGCGGGCCTCGCTTTCAAAATGGGGGCGGCGCCGTTCCACATGTGGACGCCGGACGTCTATGAGGGCGCCCCGACCCCGGTCGCAGCGCTGTTCGCCGCAGCGCCCAAGGTGGCCGCCGTCGTCTTGATGGCGCGCATGCTCTACGAGCCGTTTGCGGGCATGGAGCATGAGTGGCGGCAGGTGATCGCGGTCCTCGCCGGCGCCTCGATGCTCGTCGGGGCCTTTGCAGGACTTGTGCAAACCAATCTCAAGCGGCTCATGGCCTATTCCTCGATCGCCAATATGGGCTTTGTTCTGATGGCCCTGGCCGCCGGCTCTCCTGAGGGCGCGCAAGCCGCGCTGATCTATATCGCCGTCTATCTTCCAGCGACCATCGGGGTGTTCGCGGTCATGATGGCTTTGCGCCATCAGGGGCAAGCGATTGAGACGATTGGCGATCTTGCAGGGATCGGACAGCGCCATGTGGGTTTCGCAGCGCTGCTAACCATTTTGTTCTTTTCGCTGGCCGGGATTCCTCCCCTTGCCGGCTTTTGGGGCAAGTTCGAAGCGTTCCGGGCGAGCCTGGGCGCGGGGCTCGTCCCACTGGCTGTCGTTGGCGCGATCGCCGCGGTTGTGGCGGCCGGTTATTATCTGCGGGTGCTTGCGACGGTCTGGTTCAGCCCCTCGGCCCCAAGCGATGTCCGCCCCAGCAGCGGCGTGTCCGCCGTCCTTGCCGTCGTCGGAGCGGCGTTGTGTTTCCCCTTGCTTTTGGTGTTCATGGCCGGGCTTGAGCACGCCGCGGACGCCGCAGTGCGCGCGAGCTTCTGAGGATCTAGGGGTTTGCTAGCGCCGCCTCGTTCCATGCTTGTGGCCGAGCAGCTCGACTCCACCAATGCGGAGGCGATGCGCCGCATCCAGGCTGGCGACGATGGGCCTGGCGTCCTTGTGGCGCTGAGCCAAACCAGTGGCCGCGGCCGTCGCGGCCGCGTTTGGGAAAGTCCAAAAGGCGGGCTCTTTTTCACCTATTACAGCGCCGTCGAAGCGCCGCTCAAGACGCTTTCCTTGTTGGGTTTCGCCGCTTCCCTTGCGGTCGCCGACCTTGCGCAGGACTGCGGCGCCGAAGTGGTCCGGCTCAAATGGCCCAATGACGTTCTCCTGAATGGGGCCAAGCTTTCAGGGATTTTGCTCGAAACGATCGGCAAGCCTGGCGGCGGCGCCTGGCTTGTGCTGGGCGTTGGGGTCAATTTGGCGTCCGCCCCCGATGGGCTGGATCAACCGGCCGCAGGATTGGGTTTGGTCTTGACCCCGGAGGCGGCCGCCAAACGTTTGACCGCGCGGCTTCTGCATTGGAGCGAGCGGTTGCAGAACGAAGGCTTTGAGCCCCTTCGTCAGGCTTGGCTCGCCAAATCTTATGCCCTTGGCGAACGGGTCCGGACCGGCGGCTCCGATCCCGTTGAGGGCGCATTTGTCGATCTGGACGCCGATGGCGCGCTTCTTCTGGACACGAGCCGGGGCCGCGTGCGCATTACAGCGGGGGA
>JAGWZH010000174.1 GCA_018971945.1 Alphaproteobacteria bacterium
CGTCATAGGAAGCATGGATCGCCGACAGGTCCAGGCTGTCGCGAACCAGGTCGCGGACAAAATGGCACGGATGCTCGGACGGGACGAAATCCTGTACCGACGGCGGCAACAGAAAGACTTGATCCACATCCCACGAACGATAGGATTTGCTCATGCAACGAGTGAATCAGAGCAGCGGATTCACGTCCAGCTCGATGCTCAAATCGTGGACGGGCTCCTAGCGGACGCCGAAGCCATCTCGTGAGTATATTCAAGAGCCTCGTGTAGAATTTCATGCGCGAGAATCGAAGCAATGGTCGCGACCTCACGTGTAACAGCACCGCTTGTAATCGTCCCGCGCCTCTGTGGACCCAAGTAATTTCGCTCAATCTCATCGACGTTTAGATGAATACGATACACACCATCCTGAGGCCGAATCCCGCCGCCATCGTGATTTCCGGCAGAAGCTACACTTGAGCTTCGAAGAAAGTCCTGATACTCTGCGTCAGAGTCGTAAAGTACTATCTCGATCCTAACGCCATTCGACCGCGCATCGGAGAACACCTGACGCATAAAAGTGCTGCCATTGATCAGATACTCCAATGCGCTATCTATTCTCTGATATGCTGACAGACTTGTATTTGTGAAGTTGGGAAAGGTGAAAGGTTGGTTTACGGACCACGTGACCTCCCCGACCGTTATCTGCGGAATTGGATGACCATTGAATGTGCCCGCAGCTCGCCGATAGCTGTTATTGCTGCGCCGACTAAGCACCCTAAACTGATACCCACCGCTCATTCCCCGCCCCTCTCATCAAAGAATTCTTGATCATGAAGAAAGCAACTGTCACCTCGTGTTCGCGGAGCTCCGCCGGAAACGGCTCGGCGATACCAAATTACACCGTCCTCAGTATGCCCTGCGCTGCACAGGTGGTTTGCGAGGATCATTTGCGCCTCGGGAAGCCCACACGGGCAGCTGAGCTGCCCGCGCCGCAAAAGGTCGTTGCACAACGAAAGTCCACTTGGCATGACGGGACACGAACGCAGTGCTCCTTGCGAGAGAAAGAGCAATGTCTGCATGTCCTGGGGGGAGGCCGCCCCATTTTCCCGCATTGTGAAGGTCCCGTCGGGCAATCGACGGTAAATATATAGTACGAACAATGCCAATGGATCGCCCGCCTGCGCTTGCTGTGCTACGCAGTCATCATCGACATAAGACATTACTGACGACGCGCGGAGATGCCGGCCCCAGTTATAGCCATGATCGATGGTAGCGATCGCACTTGCCACTCGCGATTGCTGCGCGTCGGGATCAGACATATCCCGCGCAAAATGGTGTCGGTAAATCTGGCCGTGAAGTTCGATAAGAGGTGTTCGACCCAGGCAGGCCGCCTCATAATCAACTGACGAGACCTCTAGTCGAAAGCATGCGTTCAAGAGCAGGAGCGAAGGCAAAAGCCACAATATCGCTCTCAACTTGAAAGGGGCCACAAACAGGCGCGGCCAAACCGCCACAAACGCTTTTGCGCCCCTCACCTCTCCCTCCCCGCTTCGCTCGTAGCCCGTGCAATCGGGCTCAAGAGATAGCTCAACACAGAGCGCCGCCCGGTGATCACTTCAACTTGCGCGGCCATGCCGGGAGAAAGCGGAGCGGTCGCGAGGGCTTCGCGATCACTTGCGCGTTCCGCAACTTGAGGGCCCATGAGCGCCGTCCCTTGTCCACCCGAGTTGACGCTAAGTCTGGCTCCATTTCGCGTCAAGGGCGAAACATCCCGCAGTCGGCTGCGGGTCAAAACGACGCGCGCCGGAAACACCAATCCCCGTTGCTCATCCGCAATCGCGTCCGGCGACACATGCTCCACCACGCCTTCCAGCGCGCCGTGGCGGGTGAAAGGATAGGCTTCGAGCTTGATCGTCACCCGTTGGCCGGGGCGGACAAAGCCCACGTCCCGGTTCAAGACCATGGCTTCGACGATCAACTCGCTCTCGCCGCAATTCTCCGCCTCCGGAGCATCGACGCAGGCCGGCGCTGTGGGCACGATGGTGATCAAAGGCGCGCCGGCCTCCACCACTTCGCCCAACGTCGTCACCGCGATTTCGTTGACGATGCCGTCCACGGGGGCGACGAGTTGCTGATAGCCGAAGCGAAACTCCGCCCGGCGCACCGCTTCCGCCCGCGTCGCCACAATGGCTTCTGCTTCGGCGCGCTCGGCCGCGGCCTGGGCCCGAAACTCCTGGATCGCCTGGGACCGCTCCCGGCGCAGCATCGCGGCTTCAGCGGTCGCCTGCTCGGCTTCTGCTTGCCGCGCCTGCGCTTCGCGTCGCAGGCCCACAACCCGCTCCTCTTCCCGCAGCACCTGCAGCCGGGGCGCAAGGCCGCGGGCGACCAGTTCTTGCCGGGCGCGCAGCTGCTCCTCCGCCAAGGGCAGGGCCTCTTCGATGGCGAGTTGTTGCTGGCGCGCGGCTTGGCCCGCCGCTTCCGCCCCCGCGATCCGCTGGTCGATGCCGGCGAGTTGTTCGTCGAGTGCGGAGGCCCGCGCCGCGACCGCGGCTTCTTCCGCCGCCGCCGCGGCAGGATCGGCGCCCTGCGGCGCCTGGAAGGGCGCGGCGCGGCCGTCCGCATGCCGCAGCAACGCTTCCGCCCGGGCCCGGGCCAACAGCGCGGTCGCATATTCGGTGCGGCTGGAGACAGCGTCGGTGTCGGCGACAGTCGGATCGAGGGCGAGGAGGATCTGCCCCGCCGTCACCACATCCCCTTCTCGCACGGCGATTTCCCGGACGATGCCGGGTTCCGGCGCCTCGACCGCCTGCAGCCGCGCCCGAGGCACGATGCGCCCTTCCGAGACCGCCACGATGTCGAGTTGGGCAAGGCTCGCCCACAAAAGCGCCGCAGCCGCCGCCAGCACCACAAGCCACAAGATCGCACGGCCGAAGGGCGAGGGCGGGCTCTCCAGCACCTCCAGATGCGCCGGCAGAAACGCCGCCTCGTCGCGGGTGAAGCTGCGCTTGATTTTCGCGGCCTTGGCCTTGGCCTTCGCCACGGGATCGGCAGCTGGGGGCGGCGGTGCAGGAGGCAGTATTTCGGTCATGGGCGCACCCCCATCTGGGTTTGCCACAGGCTGGCGTAGCGCCCGCCTTTGGCCAGCAACTCGGCATGACTGCCGATCTCGGTGATCTCTCCGGCTTCAATCGTGACAATGCGGGTGCACTGACGAATGGCGGAGAGGCGGTGGGCGATGATGATCACGGTGCGGCCCGCCGCGATCCGCGCCATGTTCGCCTGGATGATGGCTTCGCTTTCAGCATCGAGCGCGCTTGTGGCTTCGTCGAAGATGAGGATCCGCGGATCGTCCACGAGAGCGCGGGCGATGGCGATGCGCTGGCGCTGGCCGCCGGAGAGATTGGCGCCGCGCTCCTCGATCTCGGTGTCATAGCCCTCAGGGAGTTCAAGGATGAAATCGTGGGCGCCGGCAAGCTTCGCCGCCTCGATCACCCGGGTCATGGGCATGGCGGGATCGGCAAGGGCGATGTTCTCCCGCACCGTGCGGTTGAAGAGCAGGTTTTCCTGCAAGACCACCCCAATCTGGCGGCGCAGCCAGGACGGGTCCACCATGGCGAGGTCCACCCCATCCACCAGGACCCGCCCCCGTTCCGGCACATAAAGACGTTGCGCCAGCTTCGTCAGCGTTGATTTGCCGGAGCCTGAGGGGCCGACCACGCCCAGCATCTCGCCGGGCGGGATGGAGAGGCTGACCCGCTTCAACACTTCCGGGCCATCCGGCCGGTAGCGGAAGCTCACCTGGTCAAAAGCGATGCGCCCTTCGATGGGGGGCAGGACGGAGCGCGACGGCCCTCCCCCGCCTTCCACCGGCGCATTCAGCACATCGCCCAAGCGCGCCACGCCAACCCGGGCCTCCTGGAACTGCTGCCAAAGCTGGGCGAGCCGGAGGACGGGCTCGGCGACCCGGCCCGCGAACATGTTGAAGGCCACAAGCTCGCCCACCGTCATGCG